>JALTOP010000136.1 GCA_027000105.1 Planctomycetaceae bacterium
CGAGTCTTGGCAAACACGCCTGAAGGAACTTTCCCGGGAAAAAGGGGAGCTTGCGAGGAAGGAATTTCAGAAGAAAAATTACCGCGAAGCCTCTCTACTTGCCCGGCAGGCTGTTCAAATCTGGCCATTTGATAGCCAAAACCGTCGCCTGCTTTCCAGAATTCAGGAAAGATACCAAATTTTGAGAGTGGGGCATTTGGAACAGGATGGGCAGCGTGAGTTCCAACGTCGCTGCCTGTTGGATCATCACTGGTTTCACGTTGAAAAAATTACCGAGGGCTATCCACGTTTCCGCTCCCGTTTCATCGAGACCTGGACTCCCGGCGATCTGGGGCGGAGTGTTCGATTAAAAATGAAAATGACTCGCCAGCCCTATGAATCCCGTCCGGAGTTGGAAAGTTTCCAGCTGGCTCGCGACCTGGAAGCCGTCTCTGTGGGAAGTGAACCGCAACAACGTGGCCTGTATGCCAATTCGATCAGATCGATCCACGCAAATTCTCCCGATCAGCTGGAGATTCATCTTGCGACGCAGTCTCCGCACCCCTTCGGGTTGCTCGCGGCACTGCTCAATGCTGAATTCAATACAGAATTGAGCAACCCCGCCCTGTCAGGCCGTCAAACAGTACTGGCCAATTCTTTTTACCGGCCACGCGAAAATTCGATGACCGAGTTCGTCCGGTCGTTCCCGGAGCCAGACAACCTGACAAATTACAACGTAGCGGAGGTTCAAGTACGGTCTTTTGCAGACAAAAAGAGCCTGCTCAGGGCGATGCTTCGGGACGAACTGGATTACATACCGAGCCTTCCGTTGGCCCATGCGAAGCGACTGGGACGGGATCAACGTTTTTTCGTGCTGAAGTATCATACTCCCCGGGTTACTCTGTTGCAGTTCCATCTCCATGGGGCATTAGCCAGCGAACCTGCTTTGCGGCTCGCGCTGCTGGCGAGCCTGGATCGTGACAGAATGAAAGAAGCTGTTGCTCGAACGGAAGGTTTTGCTCCAAATAAGCTGCGGCTGACAAAATCGATTGCTCCCAGTAACTCCCATGCGAAAAACCGGTCAGGGCAAATTGTCGAATTTGATAGAATCGCAGCGCGAGCCCTCTATTTGATCCTGACCCGTTCAGCAAAGAAGAAGGAAAAGAAAATTTCGACAGTCAGGCTATCTGTTTCCGAGGAACCAGGGATGATGCGTCTGGCCGATTTTATCAAAATGCAGTGGGAATCAATGGGCTTGAAGGTGGTCTATGTGAATAGGAACGACTCAAAACGGAAAGAGACAAAAGATACGGCGGCTTCGCCTGCGAGTTGGGATGCTGCCATTGTTTCACATCAAATGCTGGCCCCACAGTATGAACTGCCCCGGCTGCTTTCGGAAAATGGGCGCTTAACGGAGCCGGAACTGCAGCGTTTGCCACTCCCCATGCAGCGATCCCTGCTCGAACTGGAAGAGGCCCGTAATTGGAGCGAAGTCGATAAATCGCTTCGTCAACTGCAGGATCGTCTGGTTCTG
>JALTOP010000137.1 GCA_027000105.1 Planctomycetaceae bacterium
CCTGCCCTACGGTAATTCAGTTGCTACAATAGCGATGATAATCACGGCTCACAAAGCCACCGAACAAAACCGGACATGGCCCGCACAGCGGACCCTACGTCGCTGACATCGTAAAGTTCCATCACCATCCAGCCGACAACGACATCGTCGCTCTCATCATCAGGGGTGCCGCTGTCGTCATGCAATTCATGGCACAATGCAGAGGCCACAATTGCGATACGTAAATATATTATATAGCTACTATAGCGACATTAAACACGGCTCACAGAGCCGTGGCACAAAGCATCAACCGGGGCACCGGGCGTCGTCGTAGTCATACGTGTGCGCCGATTGAGGTTTATCGTAGTCGGAGGAAGTAGTCTCCTTCGTAATTTGCGGTTACGTTTTCGTCCGAATCCAGTTCAAAAGCGACTGTCGTTTCGCCTATTTTGCCACGTCCAACCCGTTGAAGTTCTTGGTAAACGCACGCCTTGATGTCTTCAACGATTCCCGTTTCCGTACACTTCTGTACGTCTTCGTCAGTTTTGAAAAACACATATGCGCGGAATCCGTCCTCGCCCTGTGGCAAAATGTGAAAGTCGTAGAGTGGGCAAGCTTTCTTAAAACGGCTGACAACGGTGTCTTTCACGACATCAAGACTCTGGAATTGCTGCTCCATCATCTTCGATGCACGGTCTAGGTCTTCGTCGCTAGGAATCTTGTTCATTTTGGTATCGCCTTCCAAACCCATCCATCCTTCTCGAAACGGTAAAACTTGCTCAGAAAATCAACTTCGTTTTTAAAGAACCCAGTCGCTTTCGATGGGTCATGCGAAAGAATGATTTGCTTGCCTTGCTTGATCTGTTGACGGAGAAACGCCTCGTTTATCTTCCAAAGCTCCTTGTCTGACAGCGTCTTGGAAAGTTCTCGCCAGTTTTCCAGCTTGAAGTAGGTGGCTTTGTAGTGAGCGGCAACCTTCTGGTAACTCTGCCCAGTCGTACTCCACTTTCCAAGAACCAGTTTTGTGCTGTCTGCATTGCGAGTTGCCGACATTGCGAGGTCATCGAAGAAGCTCGCTCCACCCTTTGGGGCATCACATTTGTTAACAAGCTTAACCGTATCGGCGGTGTTTTCAACCCCGTCGAGAACTTCATCGGCGTACTTCAGGCTTTTTGCGGCACCTATCACTGGAGCAAGTGAAACGAGATTGAATGCCATCATTCCGGCGTGGGACCAAGTCCACTCCCAGTTGTAAATGCCGTAAGCGATGTCTCCTATATCTTTGTAAGCGTCGAGACCAGTGAACCCCAAAACCACACTGCCAGTGATACCAAGCGCATTCGGTTCATAATCATCAGCCAAAGAATTGGAAGTATCTCCGACGAAAGTTAAGAGAATCGCATTCTTGAGGTAAGAAGAATTTGACGATCTCCAGTTCTGCGCAGGAACTTGGCAGTAACCATCATATAGCTACTATAGCAATGATACTCACGGCTCGCAGAGCCGTGGCACATAGCATCAACCGGGGCACCGGGCCCTGAGAGTGACCTACCATACGGAGTTCAAGAATAAAACTCTTTATTGCTATAATAGCGATATGATAACATTATACGGTCCGCACAGCGGACCATACGACGCTGCCTGCGGGGTCATAACTTTGGCATCGACGCCAAGAACTTTTCGTGTTCCTTAGCCAGATTCGCGTAGAAGTCTCGGTGCTCGGCGACCAATTCTTCCAGCAATCGGCCGCAAGTTGGACAATACCTCATTCCCACTTCAGCCGAAATGTTGATTACCACATCCATTTCTGCGGGTTTCAGTCTTGGCTCATCTTCAAACGCGACACCCCGCGATTGATGAAGAAAACGCAATTCTCCCGCTGAATCAACCCAGACAACAATTGCATTTCCACGCTCACCGGCACACGCGAGCATGTTTCTGAATCCAGTACAGCAGTATTCCATTTCTAGCCTCCACCGGGCGGAACAAGGAAGTCATTCATCCGACCAGAGACTGGCGGCATGATCCTGATTTCGGGTCGTATTTGGCCTGAGGGCAAATGCAAATCATTGAATGGCTGAATCGAGCGATCGAGAATCCACTGGTCGTATACATCAGCCGGAATGTCGAATCGGTACAACTCACCATTCGGGTGGTAATGTCCCAAATCTGGATCAGGACTCGTCGAGAGCGGGCGATTTCCAGATACGCCGCCCTTCAGGTCACCTTGGTGATAGACGGTCTTCAGTGGTCGGCTTGGTAAAGCATCGTCCACTACACCCTTTGTCGCATCACATTTATTGGCAAGTCTAGCCGTTTTTATGGTTTTTTCAACTGTGTCACTGGCTTCATCGGTTTTGCTCAGGAGTTTTCGAAGAAGACGGAGTTTCTTTCCGCTGACATACTTGCTCAGGTGTTTTCGGAGAAGGCGGAGTTCCCTGCCGCTGACCATCACAGGAACAGATGCGCCGACCACTGTCAAAGAATGATCGAGAGTCGAAAGCTCCTCCCCGGTTATCAAATCCTTTCCGGTGACAATCTCATAAACATCGCGATAGCCTGATGCCCCCGGCGCTGCCTATACCGAGTAGGTATACCTGATCCGCTACACTGACCGTGAGCAGATGTATATAATAGCCATAATAGCGATATGGTAACAGCAACATGGTCCGCACAGCGGATCCTACGTCGCTCTGCCGTGTGTTGGTCTCAGTGTCTCTCCTTCGTGTAGTGCATCGCACTCGCCAACTTCGACCATGGACACAAGCATCTTGTTGTCGCTCGCGCCAGGCGGACAACCGCCCCGACCGAAATCATGCACTTTCCATTGGCCAATTCTGTTGGTTGCGACGAATAGCACTTGGTCGGTGAGTTCACCGAGTTTGTCAAAGCTCAGCGAACCGAGAATCTCAGGACTGTTGCCGTTGTACTTTGCGGAAAGAATCTTCACCGTCATGCTCATAGTCCATGCTCCAATCGAAACGCCTTGTACGCCTCTTCCCAACGATTGAGTTGGCTCTTGTAGAAGTTGATTTCCGCCTGCGTCCAGCCTCTGCGCGTAGCATGGTTGATCATGTAACGCTGCGCTGCGATCTCATCCATAAATAAAATCAAATGCACCACAGAAACACGGGGAGCACGGAGAAGTATCTCGCCAAGTCGCAAAGACGCCAGGAGTTTTCCACAGTGGGGCCTCACATAAGCGAAAACGAATAAAACCACTTTGGAATATTCCCCTCCCTCCCTCTTTACCTTTTTCTTTCCTTTGCGACTCCGCGTCTTTGCGTGATACCCTTTTCTCGTAACGGTCAGACATTGCAAGCGGAACGGCGCCAGCCGTCCGGTAGTGACCACCCCGCTACAATAGTGATGATAAACACGTCTCGCAGAGTCGTGGCACAAAGCATGAACAAGGGCACCCGGCGTTCTACGATCGACTCATCGAAAACGGAAAACCGAAAATGGTTGCCCTGATGGCCGCCATGAGAAAACTTTTAACCATCCTCAATGTAATGATCAAGGAAGGAAAAAAATGGAACGAAAATGAAATCGTCACTTGATTTTCAAGACAGTCGCTGCATAACTTTCATTGACCGCAAGTTAAACAGCTTCCACCAACTCTTAGCTGCCAACCATACTACGACTGTGAGCTTAGTTTCTCGCGGTAATAGGCAGCACCGGCATCGAGTGCCTGTTTAATTCTGGAAGGGTCTTTTCCGCCCGCTTCGGCAAGATCGGGACGTCCGCCCCCTCCCCCTTTTACTTCCTTGCCGGCCAGTTTGACACACTCGGACGCATTCACGCCCCGGTCGATCAACTCTCTGTTGATGGCGGCCAACATTGTGACTTTGCCCTCGATTTCAGCGGCCAGAAGAATCGCGCACTTTGCTTTCTTGCGTAAACGGTCTGCGTAATCCCGTAAAATTTCCTTGGGCACATCCTTCAGTTGATGTACGACGATTGCCACACCTTTTACCGTTTCCGCCTTTTTCAGAAGTTGCTCAACCTCTTCGCCGATCGATTTTTTTATCTGCCCGGCAAGTTTCTGTTTGAGATGTTTTAACTCGGCCTGCATCGATTGTACCTTGCGAAGCAGATCACCCGCGGATGAAACCTTCAATTCGCTCATCAACTCTTTGAGGAGTTCTTCTTTTTTGCGAATTTCTTCAATTGCTTTTTCGCCGGTGTACGCAACCAGTCGGCGGACTCCCTTTGCCACCGGTTCTTCTGCCACAATTTTGAACATGCCGACCTGCCCGGTGTTGGCCAGATGGGTTCCTCCACACAACTCACGACTGAAATCACCCATTGAGACAACCCGAACCCGATCGGGGTATTTCTCGCCGAACAGGGCCATCGCCCCGGCTTGACGGGCTTCGTTGATGTCCATCATTTTCGTGGTGACCTCATCCCCATGAGAAATATGATTGTTGACGATATCTTCGATCGCCTTCAACTCATCCGGCGTGAGCGGCTTTTTATGGGCGAAATCGAAACGGAGTTCATCCTGCTGCACTTTGGAGCCACGTTGTGTTGCGTTTTCTCCCAGCGTGTTTCTCAGCGCCGCATGCATAATATGCGTGGCAGAATGTGCCCGGCGAATGCCATCTCTGCGCTCGACATCCACAGCCGCCAGCAGTTCCTGACCAAGTTTCAATTGACCGGACCTCAGATGTCCGATATGCAACCACAATTCGCCATCTTTCTGGGTATCCTGAACTTCAAACAGAATTCCTTCCGCAGTGAGCGTCCCGGTGTCACCGACCTGCCCGCCGGACTCCGCATAGAACGGGGTCTGATCAAGCACGACGGCAACCGGATCTGCATGCCCGATTTCATCCAACTCATCGACAAGTTGCCCCTCTGCGATAATGCCGACCACTTTCGCTTTTGCCTGAGAAGATTCGTAACCGAGGAACTTCGTATCACCCGATGTTTTACGGATCGCATCGAGCGGGCCTTCCGCCATCACGCCCGACATTCCCCCCTGATTACTGATAATCCCATGCTCTTTCATACGGGCTTCGAAACCTTTGCGATCCACTTTCAGGTTATGCTTCGCGGCAAGCGCTTCGGTCAGTTCAAAGAAGAAGCCGTCTGTCGTATGCAGTTGAAAGGCGTCTTCCCCTGAGATCACTCCGGTACTTTTGGCAGAATCCAGACATTTATTGAAACGGTTCAAACCTCGCTCAACTGTTTCCAGAAACTGCGATTCTTCTTCTTTAATCGCCTCCTGAACGGAACCGAGCGTCTCTTTCAATTCGGGGTACGGTTTTTCAAACAGTTCGACAACTTTTGGAACCAGCTGATACAGAACCGGCTCCTGTTTCCCGATCAGATACGCTTCAAGAACGGCACGGCGTAGCAATTGCCGCACAATATAACCCTGCTTGTTGTTATCGGGCAGGACATTTTCGTGAATGCACATGGTGACTGCGCGAATATGATCGGCAATTCGCCGCATCGCGCGGCCATGCTCAGCGTCGAATGAATACTTTGTCCCGACAATTTCCCCTACGGTTTCGCAAAGCGGTTTGAGCGAATCGATTTCAAAGTTGCTTTCGACTCCTTGAAGAACCGCAGCGGTTCGTTCGAGTCCCATGCCGGTATCGATATTTTTCATCGGCAAGGGACGTAAATTATCCGGTGGATCTCCAACACGATTGAATTGCGTAAAGACCAAGTTCCAGATCTCGACTTCACTTCCACCGTCGGAAGGATGGTAATAAATTTCGCTGCATGGGCCACAAACACCATCCGGCCCGTCACTTGGGGCACCGGCTGGCCAGAAGTTCTCGTACTCGTCATCTCTGCGAATCTGTTTCTTCGACAAGCCAATTTCATTTTCCCAAATGCCGTACGCTTCGTCATCATCGAGAAAAACGGTTACGCTTAACGAATCGGGAGGAAGGCCGAGCCACTTTTTATCGGTCAAAAATTCCCATGCCCAGTGGATCGCCTCCTTTTTGAAGTAGTCTCCAAAGGAAAAATTGCCGAGCATTTCAAAGAACGTATGATGATAGGCGGTCACGCCGACATTGCCGATATCGCCGGTTCGCAAACATTTCTGGCAGGTCGTGGCACGGGTAAATTCCAGTTTGCCAATTCCGAGGAATTCGTTTTTGAACTGATTCATCCCGGCAGGCGTAAACAGAACCGTGGGATCGTTCGGCACCAGAACATCGCTGGGACGGCGAACACATTGCTTCGACTCAAAAAAGGAAAGATACGCTTCTCGTAGTTCGTCTGTTTTCATAATAAAGCCGTAGGAATCGTCTGATTTCAAAAAGTGACTGTTGCGGGCTGATTTCGGACAAATACAGGATTCAGGTAAATACAGGAAAACGCAGTGTCTGACAATACCGCGTTTTGTTTATCGACGATGATGACAGCAGGGTAATAACCGTATGGTAAATAGCCGGACGGTATGTTGTGCCTGTTGCGCTGCTCGTGGCGTTCTATTCTATCGGGGCGATTATTGTCTTCCGGGCGGTTGCGATCAACCATGCGTACGGGTTTATTCAGGGCTGCTCAGAAGTTTGGTTTGCCCATTTTGGCGAAGAAGCGTTGGGGATT
>JALTOP010000138.1 GCA_027000105.1 Planctomycetaceae bacterium
GTCCAGGATCAACTGACGAAGTTTCTGGAAGAGAACCCGCAACTGGCCAGAAAGATTCTTCAGAAAGGATTACTGGCTGCCGAGGCACGCGAAGCTGCGAAAAAACAGCGGGAGATGGTTCGTCGCAAAGGGGCGCTCACAACCGGCGGGCTGCCCGAAAAACTTCGCGATTGCCGATCCCGCGAAATTGAAACAACCGAATTGTATCTGGTCGAAGGAGATTCCGCGGGAGGCTCTGCCGATACCGGACGCGATTCCAATACCCAGGCGATTTTGCCGTTACGGGGAAAAATTCTGAACGTCGAAAAAGCCCAGTTGGTCAAGGTGCTCGATAATGCAGAAGTTTCCAATATGTTCAAAGCGGTCGGGATTCCGCCGGGAGCGGAACTGGAAGATATCAGCAAAAGACGTTATGGCAAGATCATCCTGATGACCGATGCCGATGTCGATGGTTCTCACATCCGAACCTTGCTGTTGACGTTTCTATTCCGACATATGCGACCTCTCGTCCAGGAAGGGTGTATCTACATCGCGCAACCGCCACTCTTTCGGGTGACCCAAAAAAACAAGAAACCGCGCTATGTGCAAACGAACGAACAGATGATGTCCGAATTGATCGGGTTGGCTCTTGCCAAGGCAAATCTGTTTTGCAAATCGGATGGCGTTGTTTTCGAAGGAGAAAATTTTGCCCGACTGGTAGAATTGCTCAAGGAACTCGATGAACCGTTGGGAACAATGGAACGCCGGGGAATTTCCCTGAAATTTCTTATCCAAAACGATCTCGTAAAAGATGGCCAGTTGCCACGCTATCAGGTTTTTCTGGGGAAAGAACAGTTTTGGTTCAAAGATAAAGCGGAAATGGAAGCCTTCCTGGCAGAGGAAACACGTAAACGGGGTATTGATTTCGAAGTAGCCAACGATAAAGAGGAAGTCGAACAGACAGGCGACCAACCGGCTGACGAACAGAATCAGAACGAAAAAGTGACGCTTTACATGATCGATCTGCATGAAGTCCGCAAAATCAACGAGTTGCTGCGTCGACTGAAAGATTACGGCATCGAAGCGAAAGATCTGGCCCCGGCTGGTCTGAAGGGAGGAGAATCGTTTTATCCCTTTGTTATTCGAACAGAGAAAAAAGAGGTGCCGCTTGGCTCGCTTCGGGATCTTCTCCAGGTAATGCGTAAAGTGGGCGAAGATCTGATCCAGGGAAAAATCACCCGCTTCAAAGGGTTGGGTGAAATGGACGCCGATGAACTCTGGCTGACCACGATGGATCCGCAGGCCCGAAATCTTCTCCAGGTAACGATGGAAGATGCAGCCGGTGCGGATGAAATCTTCCGGATTCTCATGGGAGATCACGTCGAACCGCGTCGGGAATTTATCGAGAAGCACGCACTCGATGTCAAAGAACTGGATGTCTAGGCCGAGCTATTCCGTCCGGTCTTTTCAATCGCCGCTCTGTGCCAGAGATGCCGGGGATCGGTTCGAGTTTCCTCATTCCAGGCGGAAGGAATCGTGTTTCTGACAGGATTTTCCCTGTATTCTCTTTACGGATCGACAGAGCTGTTCATTGTTTCTGTTTTAATCGCGTTGGTCTGGGGAGTGTTTCGATGAACTCCAACGATTTTTCAATGAAGATTTCGCCAGTCATTTCTCCCAGTGATGTTCGGGAAACATAATCGTAACGCGGGAAACTTTTGAAATCGACCTTGGTCAGAATATAACCGAAGGCATCATTGGTCAGGCCGAACAGCAGATTCTGTTCGCCCTTCATTTTGCGTTTGAGGTAGAAGCCGATATTGGGCAACGCTTCGCCGGGAATGGTCAAAATCTGGGCATTACCAAGATTCACGACATTCACCTGTGTGGTGATGGTACGATCCTTTTCATTGCGTGGATAGTTCAACGGCGATCCCTTGACAATCATCCACATGATATCCGATTCAACCGGAAAGGTGACATCGAGATTGAAACATTCCAGCTTTGGCGATTTCTGTAGTGGAGCGTCCTTGATGATCCGGGCGGCTTCGCTGGCCATCAAATGACCAATTCGCAAACATTCCTCCCAGGTGTTGAAATCATTCCAGCGGGCATTGCGGGCATCGCTGGGACTGTTCAAATTGCGGTTATCTGCAGAAACCATTCCACCTTGAGCCGAATTGACGAAGATCGTCATGCCTCCTGTTTGCCGGTCGAGTTGATCGTACATCGGCCCGATCACATCGGGAGTCAGGATGCCACGAGAGTTGCCGATCACTTCCGGATGGGTTGCATAATTGACCAGAGTTGCAATCGTTTTGCCTGAGTTATCCACCGCCTGAATCACACTCATACGACGATCGTATAATGCCGGGGCATAGTAGTTATATGCGATTCCCTCGGCTGCTTTTTCAGTAGCAATCCGAATAGCTGCCGGCTGAAGATCATCGATCGCTTCATTGATTGCTTCGATCGCTTTTTTGCAGACCAGATCAATGTACTCCATGTTCGCGGTGTGTCCCCCTTTGCCATCCGGAAACGCGTAACAATCCGGTGCGCTGTGGGTATGCGAAGCACAGAACATGATGTTTTTCGGCGGAATCCGTTTTATGTGTTGACGAATCCGATCTCCCAGCACGGAAGGAAAACCGAGCAGATCGAGACTGACGATCGCAACAGTCGTCTTTCCTTTTTGAAGTACCAGTGCCCGGGTGTATAAATCCCCCTTTTTCTGCGTCGTTGGTCTGGGGAGTCCCAAACCGCCGGAAACAGGCAACAACGGATCCGGAGTGATAATTCTTTTTCCGACTCCCACTTTGAATTCCGCCTGGGCAAATGGAGTAGCCACCAGAAGACAGAATCCCACCAACAAAGCGACGCCAGTTACTCGCATGTTCCCTCTTTCCCTGTTTTAACGTATCTCTTTAACGCATCTCGGGACAGCTGCTCCCCCATTTGTTGAAGTCCTGTCCGTCCAGTGAAGTTTACTGGAGTTTATTGAAATCCCTGTTCCCTTTGGGATGCTCTGCACGATTCCCGACAAAGCGAACAGTAAATGGATCGTATCAGTTGGGAATACCTTGTGAAAACTGAACAAAACACGCATCAGGAAGCTTTATCTGATATTCCATACACCGGTTTCGTTTCTGGTTGTCGGCTTGCAGGCGATTTATCCTATCATGTCTTCCAGAACACTTTTGGGAGCGGGAGCGTATTTCAGGGGAGACATGGAGTAGGAAGCCCGTCCTTGCGAGAGGCTGCGGATTTGCGTGGAGTAACCGAACATGTTTGCCAGGGGAACCTCAGCTTCGATGGCGGTCAGATGTCCCCGTTGTTCCTGTCCGAAAATGGAAGCGTGTCTGATTTGCAGATCGGCCTGAATGTTTCCCAAAAATTCGTCCGGGCAGACAACCTCCAGTTTCATGATCGGTTCCAGTAATACGATATTGTCCGCAGAAAGAGCCTGCTCGAAGGCGCGATCCAGAGCCGCATTGATTGCAATTTCATCGGTTTCTCCCGGGATGTATTTGGTGTCGGTAACACTTAACCGTAATCCCATCAACGGATAACCGTAATATCCGACCGCTCCAAGAAGTTGATTGCCGGATTCATCGAGCACCTTTCGCAACTCCGCGGGCAGGGCATCCGGTTTGAGCTTGTTTACGTATTCGACCGGTTTATCCGACTCAAGTGGTGTCAGTTCAATCGAAATGCGTGCTTCCCGGTTGCCGTTGGGTGTGGTTTGATGAAATTCTCCGGTTCCTGTCACGGTTTTCGTGATCGTCTCCCGATAGCTGACGCGCGGTTTATGAACCTTTACATTCAAATTGAAATCGCGTTGAATACGATCCTTGATCACCTCGAGATGCAATTCCCCCATACCGCTGATGATCTTTTGACCGGTGTCCTCATTGGTCACACAACGAAAAGTCGGATCCTGCTTCTCAAGACGGGCAAGAACTTCGTCCAGTTTTTTTCGCTCCGCATTTGTTTCCGGTTCAACAGCCATCGAAATAACCGTTTCGGGAAATGTGATCGATTCCAGCACGACAGGATTTTTCTGATCGCAAAGGGTATCGCCGGTCGCTGAATACTTCAGTCCGACAATACCCGCAATTTCCCCTGCACTAACGGATTCGGTTTCGATCTTTTCCTTGGAATCGGCCTGGATATGCCAGATCTGGTTGACCAGTTCTTTCTTGCCGGTTCGAGGATTGAGAACACGCGACCCACTTTTCAGTTGGCCGGAATAGACACGCACAAAGTAGAGATCCGCATGCTGCTCGGCGACAATTTTGAAGACGAGTCCGCAAAATGGTTCGTCAGGGGAAGGTGCCCGTTCGACAATTTCCGGCTTTTTCGGATGCATGTTGCTTCCGCTCACGGGAGGGCGATCGAGTGGACTGGGCAAAAAATGATTGACACCATCGAGCACCGGTTGCACACCGATATAGCTGAGTGAGGAACCTGCATAAGTCGGTTGGATTTCCCGCTTCAACGTTCCGGTACGCAGAGCCGGAATCAATTGATCAGCTAAAACGGCCTCTCCTTCCAGATAGGCGTTCATCAATTCGTCATCGAACTCCGCTGCCGCCTCGATCAGTTCCATTCGCGCTAACTCTGCCTGTTCCGTCAGTTCCTGCGGAATTTCTTCCTCACGGATCTTTTCACCCCGCGAATCTTCGTCGAAATAGAGGGCTTTCATCGAAAGTAAATCGATCACGCCGCGAAACGGGTCAGGATTGTGCGTCGGCCCGGATCCGATCGGAATGGTGATCGGAACCGGTTTGGCGTGCAAACGGGAACGCATCTGTTCCAGTGTGCGTTCAAAATCTGCTCCAATGCGATCCATTTTATTGATGAAGCAGATGCGTGGCACCTTGTAATGATCCGCCTGCCTCCAAACCGTTTCGCTTTGGGCTTCCACCCCTTCAACCGCACTGAAAATGACAACAGCTCCATCGAGAACACGCAAAGCCCGTTCGACTTCTGCGGTGAAATCGACATGACCGGGCGTGTCGATAATATTGATCGTTTTATCTCTCCAGAAACAGGTAACAGCCGCTGAATAGATCGTGATTCCCCGTTCGGATTCAGCCTTGTCGAAATCGGTTGTCGTCGTGCCATCATCGACGTTCCCCATGCGATGGGAAGCACCGGTATAAAACAGGATGCGTTCGGTTGTTGTCGTTTTTCCGGCGTCGATATGCGCGATAATGCCGATATTGCGGAGATTTTCAAGTTGTCTTTTCATGTCGATTACGCAGGCGTTTTTTACTGTTCTGAGTTCTGGTTTTGGAAAATAGTCTTGTCCATCACTTCAACAGGTATGCTATACTCAAGCATTCCGGCGAATTGATTGCAGACTGATCAGCTGACGGGAACAACACACAGTTGCCCATTTGAGCAGCCGAAAGCGGAGTTCCGTTTTGGAGTTACATTTTGTTGGGAAACTCTGCAAGGCTATAAATAGCGTCCCTTTGCAACATAGAGGCAATATAGGGATGTTGACAGACTCTGTGTAGTCCAAACACCCGGCAAGAACCACGCGTACCGTTCTGAAAACAAATTCTGTTCCCGCATCACGGGCATCGAAACAAGGTTGAGCAATGTGGAATTTTTCTTCGGCAGCAACTCTTGGAATTCTGTTTTGTACAATCAACACATTGGGATGTGATTTCCTCACCCCGGAAAGTTCAGCCGATTCGAAACCGATCTGGTATGAACCTGAACGGGAATCGAGTGAGCCGATCCTGTCGAGTAATAAATCTGATTCGACTTCTTCTGTTGAAACATTATTCGATTCGGAAACCTCCACAGAACTGGCTTCCCTTTTGAAGGAACCGAAACAGAAGGAGAAGAAAAAGGTTCAAGAAAAAGAAGAGACGAAATACGGAATTTGCGCCTCTTTGAACGGCTTCCGACCGTTTCCGGATAACGATCCGTGGAATCAGGATATTTCAAAAAAGGAAGTTGATCCGAATTCAGACCGCATTTTGGCTCATATCGGCTTGGGAGGTCATTTGCATCCCGATTTCGGTTCCGGAACCTGGGGCGGCGGTATCATCGGGATTCCGTACATTGTTGTGCCGGGCGATCAACCACGTGTCACGATAGAATACCAGGCTTACGGCGACGAAAGCGACCCGGGTCCCTTTCCATTCCCATTCAATACGCCGGTTGAAGGTCAGCCGTTGACCGATGGAGACCGCCACGCCATTGTCGTCGATCGGGATAACTGGATGCTCTACGAATTGTATCGTGCGTTCCCGAAAAACGGAGGAGCGAAATGGATCGCCGACAGTGGTGCCGTCTTCAACCTGAAGACCAACACAAAACGGCCTGCCGGTTGGACAAGCGCCGACGCCGCCGGACTTCCCGTGTTTCCGGGATTGGTTCGCTACGATGAAGTGGCGGAACAGAAGGAAATTCGACACGCGATCCGATTCACTTTGGCCCGCACTCGCAGAGCGTATGTTGCACCGGCAAGCCACTGGGCCAGTTCGGACGATAACGAATTGCTCCCGCCACTGGGAATGCGTGTCCGCCTGAAAGCGGATGTCGATATTTCAAAATATCCGGAGCAGGTACAGGTGATATTGCGGGCACTGAAAAAGTACGGCATGATCCTGGCCGATAACGGCTCGGACTGGTTCATTTCCGGGACGGCGGACGAACGCTGGGATAACGAAGTCCTCAGTGCGCTGAAAAAAATCAAGGTGCGCCAACTGGAAATCATCAAGATGGACAAAATTGTCACGCCCTATTCGCTTTAGCTTCTTTCAATAAAATGCTGCACAAAAGCGGCGGATCGTAGGACAAGATACAAGCGACGTAGGGTCCGCTGTGCTGCGGACTACATTGATGCCTACAATAGCAATGATGTTTTCCATTTATTACAACGTCACAATTGGTGTGCACAGCACACCCTTGTATCTTGCATGAACTGTCTTTTTTGACTGTCTGATCATCACCGGATGGCTGGCGCCGGTCCGCTTGCAATGTCTGACCGTTGCGAGAAAAGGGTATCACGCAAAGACGCGAAGACGCAGAGGAGAGAAAAAGATACAGGGAAGGAAAGGGGAATAGTTTCAGGTGATTTTTTTCGTCCTTTTGGATCTCGCCTGCCTGGGAATCCAATATGGAAAACTCCTGGCGTCATTGCGGCCTGGCGAGATATTTCTCCGGGCACTCTTTGTCTCGGTGTCGGTGGTTGATTTGCTTTGCCAGAACCACCGGACAGAAAAGTACGGTGTGTTGTAACGCATCGTACGGTTACTCAGATTGAGGGAGTTTGTAGCCGCGCGCCCACTCTGGCAAATCAGAGTAATCGGGGGAATCCGCCTTTTGTGTCGCAGGTTGTTGCTGTTCGGTGCTAGATGCGGGAACTTTCGTCTGTAACGGAGCCGGTCTCGGTTTCTTCGTTGCGGGTATCGTTGCAGCTGTTTGCACCGGTTGAGAGGTAAACGCATGGGATGAAAACGGTATCGCTTCACTTTGATGCCCGTGGCTGTGCTGATGGCCGTGATCATGCTGATGGCTGTGGCCCCGTTGATGACTCTGACTCTGTTCCCGAAGTTTCTCGATCGATTGCGTGCCGGTTGGAGAGAAAGAGGGGGCGGAATCATGATGAGCCGTTTGAATCACCTGATTTTTCAGCCACGCTCCCGTTTGGGGATCACGTTCGTATTGCGTAACGGCTTTCGGTTTTTCCCGTAATCTTCTGTTTGCCAAGGCGGCCGGAGAACCCAGAATTTCTTCCTTCCCAAGTTCGCGCACAGCATAACCGGCCACATGTGGAATCGCCCAAAGATTCGAAGGGAGATCCGGAGGATTGATTTCGACGCTTTTCAGTTCGATTCGCATCGACTGGTCCTGTTCAGGCAACTTTAGATGAATACTGTAAGGCAGACGGGCTTCCGTATTGGGAAACTGTTTGTAATCATTCAGTTCTGCGCTGGCGATCAAACGGTGTTCGGCGTCGAAAAGTTCATGCTCGCGTATTTCTCCCTTTCGCAAATCAACTGTCATGCTTTTGCGAACTTCTACTCCCTGTTCATTGGCATGATGACTGATCAATTTGACGAGCCAGGGGTTATCGGGATCACGAACCAGACTGGCAGAGCTGGCGTCGATGGGGGCCACGTTCAGCACTTCCATCAGCCAATCCGGTTGGAACGGGATCGGCATCTGATTTTGAAGCTGCGCCAAATCCTCCTGTTTGACTGTCCAAATCGCTTTTGGCTCCATACGCCTCACAAAAAACCAGAGACGTTCCGGATTCGACCCTACCGCGAATTCACTCTGGGCGGAAAGCCCCATCGAAACGGTCAGCCGCAATTTTTGGGGTTGTTCGACCGCAATCATCGCTTTCAGTGGAACAGGAGGCATCCCCGAAATGTGGACCCGGGCGGTGGTAGATTGCCAGGAGTGGATCGGTTCGATATGTCGGTTTACGTAGGCGACAATTTCCTCTTTGGTGGCATCAACGGGAATTTTGGCAGAACGACGCAGCAGCAAGGGAAATTGTGGACGCAACCCGGCAGAAGGCATCTGGCAGCCTGAACCGATCAGCAGGCAAACCAGCAGCAGGCCGCGGAGAGAGAAGATTCCCGTCCAGTCGGTCGTTTCGTTTTCGGTTATTTCCTTCTCCTGTGCCATCAAGTCACGCCTTTATATGCAACAGGCTTTCGCCCTTTCACTGAACGCCCTTCATGTTTTTCGCCGCAGGAAATTCCCGGGATTTTCCAAAACAGTCCCGGCTACGGTGTCGTAACTCAACTGGATTGCCGGTTTGTTTGTCCCGGTTTTTTTGTTGTCAATTTTACAATCAGGCGGCCTGACTGTGTGATGTCCGTCCCAATGTTTCTATTTCGGCCTGCAATTGTGCGATTTCAAATTCTGAAAGTGATTCCTCTGGAATTTCGAAGGCTCCTTCTCCCCGTGCGCCGACCAGCACCATCATGTTTCCGTCCGGCCCTTCCTCTGTCTGTTCGTGAATGAGCCTCTTTTTACGAATCAACAACAGCGCCAGAACGTAACGCAATTTCTGCTGGTGCTCGTTGGCTTGCTCGACGAGTTGGGTAAAAGTGTCGAAAAGACCATCCAGATCCATGAATGAAGGGGTTTCTGATTCTGGTTGGGGCACCTCTGTTCGCCACACGCCGATGGCTCCTTCGGGAACGCCCGACCAGCCTTCGGGTGAAAAATCGAGACGTTCGTACCGGCCGTTTTTTTCAATCAAGACCGAGTAACAGAGAGTTCCCGGCTTGAACGGCTGGCCGGTGGCAGCACACGTTTTGGAGAGTGGCTTAAGTGAATAGTCCATTGATCGGTTCTCTACCCTGGATGACCAAAAAGCAATCGCGGCAGAATGTAAGCAATTTCATCGAATCTCGGCAAGACCGTTTTTCTTCCCTTGACCAGCTTCCACACCTGTTCCGCCATTCCAAAGGCAGCCGCACGATCAGCCAAATCCTTTCTGCTTGCCTTCATCCTGTTCAGATCGGTGGAGAATCGCGTTTTTCTTTGCTACCGTGTAGTGGCAAGTAGCGATAACCAGAAACAGAACCGTTTTATGCGAACCCGTACAGACTGCTTCTGTCCGCATACTGTACTACTAACGGTTAAAGTTTACGAACGGTGCGAAAACTTTTGAAAATCTCATTTTGGTTACGGCGGTCAGAACAGACCAGCCGTGCTGGGTTATCTGCACCTGTTTTACCGGCGTGCTGTTCTGTCCACACGATGTCCTCTCCTGGCAGGTTATGAACAGGTAAAACGGGAACTGCCGACGCCCGTTCTTTTTTTATGAAATAGACACCAACCATGAAAATTCACATCAACGGAAAACTGGTTCCCAAAGAACAGGCCGTTATTTCTGTTTTTGATCACGGCCTACTCTACGGTGATGGCGTTTTTGAGGGAATTCGCGTTTACGGCGGAAAGGTCTTCCTGCTCGAAGAGCACCTTAAACGCCTGTATGAAGGAGCGCGGGCCATCCGCCTTGAAATCCCTGTTTCGCAACCCGAATTGGCCTCTGCTGTTGAAGAGACGGTCGAAGCGAATAACCTGCAGGATGGATATATCCGCCTGGTCATTACACGCGGGGCAGGTTCACTCGGATTGGATATCCGGCGGACAAGCAACCCGCAGGTCATCATCATTGCAGATACGATCTCTCTGTATCCACCCGAACTGTACGAACAGGGCCTGAAGCTGATCACCGCCAGTACGATCCGCAATCATCCACAGGCGCTCAGCCCACAAGTGAAATCACTTAATTACCTCAACAACATCCTGGCCAAAATCGAAGGAACTGATGCTGATTGCCTTGAAGCGCTGATGATGAACCACAAAGGAGAGGTGGCTGAATGCACAGGTGATAATATATTCATTGTGAAAAATGGCGTTCTGAAAACTCCCCCGACAGATGCGGGCATTCTGGAGGGAATCACCCGTGCTGCGGTTATCCAGCTGGCAAAACAGGCGGGGCTTGATGTCAGGGAGGTTACACTCACCAGACACGATATCTACACGGCTGACGAATGTTTCCTGACAGGTTCCGCAGCCGAGGTCATCGCAGCGGTGAGCCTGGATTGCAGACAGATCGGAGACGGCAAGCCCGGACCAATTACCAAAGACCTCAAAAAGAGATTCGAGGCGCTGACACGAGGAGAATAACAAGCCGAATCGTCAAACTCGCGAACTGGATCAGGCAGAGCCAAACCAGATCGGGCCGAACTGTTTCGGATTAAACTGTTTCAGGCCAGAAAACCCGGGCCAAAAAAGAAAGGCGTGGTCGGCTACGCCGCCAACCACGCCTCGTGTCCACCATCGAAGTTAGTGCGGGCCAGCTCTCACTTCGCGGTGAACTGTAAATAGTGCAATTCATGTGCCAATCAAAACAAACAAAAACAGAAAAAGACACAACCTGATATATTGCAACAGGTTATGAACCTTCAAAAAACAGGACATTTATTGACAACCGCTTTGTGTGGCAAAATACAACACTTGAGGTGTATCGACCTGTATCATTTTGCCTCAGCGGCATGAAGCGAAACAACCAGTTCTCGCGATACCTGTTTTGGCATTCCTGCCACATTTTGAGATACTGGAGCCGAGAAACTTCGACTTTTCTTTTACCTCAGCCTGTGAAGGCGTTATTTAGATGACTTCCTCCATGAAACCCGTCGCGGTCCCTGACTTTCTGGCAGCCAAGAAATCCGGAAAAAAAATCTCGATGCTGACCGCTTACGATTACACGTGGGCTGGCATTGTCGATGCGGCGTCGATCGACTCCATTCTTGTGGGCGATACGCTTGGAATGGTGGTTCAGGGAAATAAAACGACCCTGCCTGTGACATTGGATGAGATGATCTACCATGGCAAAATGGTTGTCCGGGCGACCAAACGGGCGATGGTGGTCGTCGATCTTCCTTTTTTAAGTTATCAGGTCAGTCCGCAGCAGGCGGTCGAAAATGCAGGACGGATTCTAAAAGAAACCGGAGCCACCGCGGTAAAACTGGAAGGGGGAATTTCTCAGGAAAAGACAATCGCCGCCCTGACCAATGCAGACATTCCGGTGATGGCTCATGTTGGCTTCAAGCCGCAATCTGTCAGAACAACCGGCGTGATGGGAAAAATTCAGCGGGATGAAGAACTGCTGATGCAGGACGCATTGGCCGCTGAACGCTCCGGTGCGTTCGCGATCGTCCTGGAAATGATTTCCCGACCCATTGCAGCCAAAATTACCGAAGCACTTTCAATCCCGACAATCGGTATCGGCTCCGGCCCGGAATGCGACGGACAGGTTCTCGTTCTTAACGACATGCTCGGGCTGACCGATCAATTCTCGCCCAGGTTTCTCAAGCATTATGCCCAGTTGAGGAAAGCAGCGACAGAAGCGATAGAAGCTTACAACGCCGAAGTGAAATCCGGGGCTTACCCAGCCGATGAACATAGCCGCGACTGAATAGTGCGACCGCCGCGTAAGGCCACCACAGAAGATAATCGCAAGTGAATAGCGCCACAACCGAGCGGAGAGCCCAATAAAAAGACCTGGTCAGTATCGATGTACCAACCAGGCCAATGTTGAAGCAATTCTCTATCGAAAAAGTCCAGCCGGATAACGCCGCTTTCCTGCTTGCCATTTCCCGTCAACATTAACGGGACGGCAGTTGGTCCTGAACCGAACTTGCGATGCGCAATTTTTTCAGCAGCCAGATAACACCGTAAGTGATGTCAAGCTCCCACCAGCGATGTCCGTAGCGGGCCAGTCTTTGAAAAGCGTGATGATTGTTGTGCCAACCTTCACCGTAGGCCAGCAATCCGACCCACCAGAGATTTTTGGAATCGTCTCGTGTTTTGTAAGTCCGGTATCCCCAGACATGCGTGGCGGAATTGACGAACCAGGTGCCATGATAGACGACAACCATTCGCATGCAGAACCCCCACAGCAGCATGGAAATCCCTGCCCCGCCAACGAGATATTCGCCAATCAGGTAGATCGGAATTGCCGTCGCGATCATTGTCAGGGAATAGGTGTGATGGAACAGTCGTTGGAACGGATCTTTCCAGATATCGGGAGCCCAACGGGTCAGCATGCTCTTGATTTCATCGCTGGTTCGCTTCGGTTGCATCCAGAACAGGTGCGACCACCAGAAACCATCCCGCGGAGAATGCGGGTCACCTTCCTGATCTGACAACGCATGATGTTTGCGATGCGTTGCCACCCAGTAAGCCGGGCTCCCTTCAGCCGACATCATGCCGCAAAATGTGAAGAAGTATTTGACCAGTCGCGGCACCTTGAAGCTGCCGTGAGTCAACAGACGATGATAACAGAGGGTAATTCCCAAACAGGAAGTCACGAAATGCAAAATCAGGAATGTAATCAGCCCGGCCCAGGTGAAATACCAGAACGCTGCGATAGCGCCAACGTGCATTAACGCCATCCAGCCGGCGACAGACCAGTTGACACCGTGCGGAAAACGCTTCTGCCACATTTCACTGAAACTTACCTTTTGCCTGATGCTCGCCTGTTTCTCGTACGATTCCAGTTTCGCCGGTGGGACGATCGGAACATTCATCGGATCGTCTTCAGCGACAACTGCATTTTCATTTTTATAATCAATTGACATCATTTATCTCCATTATGCAAAGCTCCATTCACTTCTTTTAGCTAACCGAAAAGGCTGGAGCTTCAATCACTCTCTTTATTCTTCACTTTTGTTCAACAAAAAATCGATTCTCGTTCTCCTGTTTACCCGGATGATGTACCCCGATGACGGGAATGCCATTATCGGGCAACATGCCCTGCACCGAAGTTGACCAGCAATGTCGCAGCACGCCCACAAGATCAACAGGCTAAAATCCCTGACACCGTCGGTCTGTTCCGAACATTGAAATCGTCGACCGAATCTCCAAAGCAGGCAAGCCCTTTGCCATCGAAAACAGTTAGCACTGTAGCAGGGCAATTTCGCGAGCGAGAACCAAACAACACGTCCATCATCCTCTATTCCACCTCCGTTTGCAACAAACAGGAATTAAGACATATTGGTAGAATAATCAATTTTGTGCCAAAACTCAAATAGAACTCTGGCCATATTCGTGAAATTTGTTGCATAAACAGAGAATTTCCGCCCCCGTTTTCCGGCATCGGGTCGCTGAAAACTTCAGAATCGGACAGAGGCGGGGACTCACAGCAGCGATTCCAACAGCATTCGCAGCCTTCTCATTTCAAGATCGCGAGCTTCCTTTTCGGACAGTGCGGGAATCAGATCGACAGAAAAGGCGCGATTGTAATTGAGGTTTTTTAGTTGCGTGATAATGCGACTGTAATCGATTTCCCCCAAGCCGACCGGCACCTGAAGTTGATCGGGTGTCGAATCCCGCAAGTGAACGTGACTCGTGAATTCATACACCATTTCGTAGCTCTGACCACGATACGGCCCACAGGCGAAATGGCTCGGATCAAGCGTCAGCCATAACCCCTTTACAGCCTGGCACAATTCAACAGCCGTATGCGGATCCTCTGTCAACCGACCGATTTGCGTTTTCAGCGAAAGCCGAATCCCCTCCTGAGTCGCCAGTATGACCAGTTTCTTCAATCGATCGGTCTCATCATTAAACGGGGCACCCAATTCAAGAGAAGGTATGGTAACTTGGGTAATCCTAAGCAGCTTGGCAAACTTGAACATCCCTGGATAAAGCGAAGCATCAAGATCCGACGTAATGTTCAACGCACACACGGAGAGCCTGCTGGCCTCCCGAACACGAAGGACCGCTTTTTCCGGATCGGAAGCTATTTCCCTGGGTGACAGACCTGGAATATCCACTTCCGGATCCAATGTTATTTCGAGACGGTCAAAGCCCAAATCTGCAATCTGCCCACAAGCCTGATCAAATTCCAAATCCGCGTAAGATCCAGTTGAGGCGGCAATAAACACAATTCACTCCTTTGAAATAAATCAGAACCGGTCTCACCCAATCCTGTTGATAAAAGCAACTTAACTCTTTTCACCCGCTTCAGGTATTCCTGTCTGAACAACCCAACAGACTCGGTCATCCGGTCTCTGGAAAATCTCTTCCCCGGATGCAGAGGAGAAGTTTCTGAACCAGTTAATCTGGCCCATACGTCGAAACCGAAATCGATATGGCTGATAACCTGTACAGGAAAGAAGAAGTTCAACCGTGAGCCATCCACGTGGATTATCCAGTAGTGTGAATTTATAGGGATTAGGGAAATTCTGCAATGCCTTCCTGTTAATCAAATAACAGAGATCGAAACAATTAGACGGATTCTGCCTCATTAAATGACCATTCTAGCCGATATACGAGACAGGTCTACGATTAGTTTACGCACTGAATGCCTTGGGAAAGGCTCCTTTGAATCGACAGGGCACGTTTGCGTCGTCTGTCGATGGGGAAATTTTGAACCTGATCAGACAATAAAAGCAATCAGGGACGTTCCAGAGCGCCATTCACTGCAGCGGGATGAGGTCAATTTGGATCGTGGGAATCATTTGGGATCGTGGGAATCAACTGTCAAACTCAGGAGCAGTTGCAGATCTGTTCACGAAAATGGAGTTCACTGACGTAACGCCAAACGGAGTCAACACAAAACTCGGCAGAGGCGAATCGGGCAGTGTCACTCAATCAGAATAGGAATTACCGAGGGGGTTTCTGGAATGCTACGAAGTACATGGACGTCAATGATTGCAGCGGGATTGCTGCTGGGATTTTCGACCGGCTGCACAACCATGCCCAAGACCGTTATTCGTGGCCAAAGCCCGGAAAAAGCGAAGCTGCTGGTTCACGAACAGACCGAAGAACAGAAAGAGGAAATTGTTCAAACCGGTCGAGCCAAGTGGACTGGAGAGCTCCGAACAAAAGGGGAGCTACGCGGCTTGATTCACCACAACGTACATGGAACCGAAGTGTCCCATCACGGCTACCGCACGGATTTGCCCTCCTGTCCCGATGGAACTTGTCAGCCTGGAGCAGGGAATCCGTACGCCCAAAACCCTTATTGGCGTTGGGGAAATTTCGACGCCCAACCCTGCCCGAACGGCAACTGTTACGGTTCCGGGTTTGGTAATTGTCCACCCAACCATCAGGAGCAGTGCTGGGATCATGGCGGTTATCGCCATCGTGGGCAGTACCACTATCACACATACAGCTACAAAAAGCCGAGAAATCTGGTTTATCCACAGCCCAATCAGCCCGGCGGTGTTGTCACTTACCCCTACTACACACATAAAGGGCCTTCCGATTTCTTCTGGAAGGGAGACTGATTCCGACTGCCGATTCGAAATTGACTTCAGGGAACGACTCTCCGTTGCGACGTGATGGTTCCCGACTCTGAACGATAAGCCCTTCCCGGTTTCTGCCAGGAAGGGTTTTCGTTTTTTCGACCGGCGCGAACTGAACCGGCGAAATCCAGCAAAATCCCTCCTGCCAGCTATCTCCCTCCTGCCAGTAGCCTGATCCTCACCGGAACAGGGCATCTTTCGCATCTCGGTTGCACTTTCTCCCCAAACGAGGTACCTATGCGATTCTGGGCGGTTGGCAAACCGGAAACGCAATAACCGTCTTCCCATGTTCTATCCCATTCGAATCGTTATCCCACCGGAAAACAGCGATGATCTGGCAATGCTTGCGCGGCGGTACAATTTACGATCCACTCAACGCAGTGGACGGTCTGGTTGGCGATCTTTGGATTCAGGATGGGAAAATCGTTGCCGCCCCTGAAAATATCGCCCCTGGACAGGAAGACCGGCAAAACGTCGTCATTCATGATCTGTCCGGACAGATTGTCATGCCCGGCGGTGTTGATATGCACTGCCACATTGCCGGGCCGAAAGTCAATCGCGCCAGAGGATTCCTTTCCGGAATGAAAGGGTCATCTCGAAATCAGACTGCCAACGCACGCTCTGCACCGATCGTGCCGAATTGCATTGCGACCGGCCAGCTTTTCGCCGGGTTGGGATACACCACCGCTGTTGATGCCGCCATCCCCGGCCTTTCCGCACGGTTGGCCCATCATGAATTTTCGCTGACACCATACCTCGATAAATCATTCTTGACCCTGTTCGGAAACAATCATTATGTCATGGAGAAAATCCGCACTGGCGAACAGGAAGCTCTCCGTGATTATTGCGGATGGATGCTCCACTCCGTTCACGCATTGGGAGTAAAAATTGTCAACCCGGGAGGTGTTGAAAACTGGAAACAGATCAGTCGGAAAACATTGCGGGAACTGGAAGAACCGGTTCGTGAATTTGGCGTTTCGCCCCGTCAAATTGTCCGGTCTCTTGCAGCTGCGGTCGATGAACTTCGGATACCTCACGCGGTTCACATTCATTGCAACAATCTCGGCTTCCCCGGCAACTGCGAAACAACCTTGCACACAATGCAATCACTGGAGGGGCATCGTGGACACTTTGCCCATGTGCAGTTCAACAGCTATGCGGGAGACCCAAACGACGGTTCTTCGTTCGCTTCCGGTGTGGAAAAACTGGTCGAGTACGTTGCCGAACATCCGGAAATCACCGTCGATATCGGCCATGTCTGTCCCGGCGAAGCGATGACAATTACCGGC
Organism: Planctomycetaceae bacterium; assembly: GCA_027000105.1. GTDB lineage: Bacteria > Planctomycetota > Planctomycetia > Planctomycetales > Planctomycetaceae > Rubinisphaera. The sequence continues at coordinate 17,081 of JALTOP010000138.1, forward strand.
GATGCCCCCTTTGCCCGGCACTTGCAACAACTCACCGGAAGCCGCTGGTACACTTCTGATACCGAACAGGAAGCGAGTTGCGGAATTATTCCGGGCGAATTCAAGCCGTACCGGAATCTGGTTCATGCGGCCCAATGGGCGATCGGTCTGGAATGGTATCTGCGTTCGCCCAACCCCTGGCAAATCGCCATGAGTAGCGATCACCCCAACGGCGGCGCATTCGTCAAATATCCCGAAATAATTCACCTGTTGATGGATCGAAATTTCCGGCAGGAAATGCTCTCCCGCATGCCCGATTCGCTTGCTGATCGATCACCGCTGGCTGATCTCGACCGTGAATATACCTTGAACGAAATTGCCATCATCACACGAGCCGCCCCCGCGAAAATTCTCGGCCTGCATGCAAAAGGACATCTTGGAATCGGGGCCGATGCCGATATCACTGTCTATTCGCCGCAGCAAAACATCACGGAAATGTTCCAGCGTCCCCGTGCGGTTTACAAAGCGGGATCGCTGATCGTCCAGAACGGCGAGCTCCGCGAAAAGCAGATGGGTCAACTACTGCGCCCAACCGTTGAATACGATTCGAGTTCACAGAAGCAGCTTCAGGAATGGTTCAACAGTCACTACTCCATCCGCTTCGGCAACTACCGCATTGCCGAGGAGGAATCCCCCTGCGATCTGCAAAATGTCCCGTAATGTCTTGCGCCACGACTCTGCACGACTCTGTGAGACATGATTATTATTATCGCTACTGTGGCAAAAGCGGTGATAGTGGTAGCGACTGTCCTGAAAATCAAATCAAGTCCTTCGGGCTAGCGCGCTTGGTTAATGGATAATAATGAATAATTCAGCCGATTGAACGCAAAATTGAAAGCGGCAGGGCGCCAGCCCTCCGGTATTTTGTTATCGCCCGGTCATCTCTGGACGTAACCACTACCGGACGACTTGCGCCGTTCCGCTTGCATTTCCTGGCCGTTGTGAGAAAGTAATCTCACGCCAAGGTGCGAAGACGCAAAGGAGAGAAAAAGAGAAGAAAAATATTTGCATAATGGATTACATGCGGCTTTTGAATTACCTACGTTTGGGAATCAAATCTGAAAAACTCCTGGCGTCTTGATCGCTTGGCGTGAAAACTTCCTCTATCGGAGTTCCCCAGGAATAGTGCGCGCTCGAATAAGAGTGTAAACTATCCAGAGGAGGATTTCCCATGAGCATTAACCAAAACCTGTTGCGTACAACAAGAACCTGTGAAGATGAAGCCCAGACCATTCAGGTTGCGAAAGAACTGAGCGAATTGCTCGAGCCGGGGGACGTGATCGCGCTCAACGGAAACCTGGGAGCGGGCAAAACGCGGTTTGTGCGTGCTGTTGCCGTCGCCGCTGGCGTTGAGGATTCGGCTATCAGTAGTCCAACCTACATGATCGTCCAAAGTTATTTCGCCCGTCTGGAAATTCATCACTTCGATTTATACCGTATCGAACAGGAAGAAGAGCTTTACGAATCGGGTTGCGAAGAATTTCTGGAAGCGGAGGGAGTCTGTCTGATTGAGTGGGCAAGCCGGTTTCCCGATTTTTTGCCGCACGATCATCTGGAAATCGAGATTGATATCACCGGAGAGAACAGTCGGCAACTGACCATCACCGCCTTCGGCCCCAAACACGCCCGGCTAATCCGGAAATTGGCTCAACCATTGTGAAAAAGCGTTTCCATCAAACTGCTGATTCTCAAGGCACTCGGTCATGGTTGGTTCGTTCGGATCGCCGTAACCCTATCGATTCTTCCCTGAAATCAGCGAGCCGTTCACACCAGAAACCAAACGCACTACTTCTGTTTTTCCATCCATGGCCCCAGTAATTTATGAGCGTATTTTCCCATGATGTCGGTCTCGATGTTGACTTCGTCCCCGACCTTCCTGCTCCCGAGCGTGGTCACTTCCAGCGTGTGAGGAATCAGCGCGACACTGAAGCGATCTGCCTGGACATCGACCAAGGTTAAACTGATGCCATCCACAGTGACGGAGCCTTTGGTTACCATGTACTGCGAAAGGTCTTCGGGAACTTCAAACCACATGGTGACCCACTCATCGGCGGAATCGATTTTCTGAACACGACCGATGCCGTCGACATGCCCCTGCACAATGTGCCCTCCCAACCTGCCATTGGCCAGCATCGCCCGTTCCAGATTGACCGAACTGCCTGGCTGCAATTTGCCGAGATTTGTTCGCGAAAGTGTTTCTTCTCCCGCCTGAAAATGCCAGCCCTTTTCGTCGATCGCAACAACAGTCAGACAGCAACCGTTTATCGCAACCGAATCGCCAATTTTGGTTTCAGCAGAGGAGTCGTCAGCGCGCAGCATCTGCTGCGGGACACGCACAACAAGGCGCACCCCTTCCCCTTCGTCAAGAAGTTCTGTAATCGTCCCCTGACCTTCAATCAATCCCGTAAACATTTTTCTGGCCCATCTGCAAGCGGGTCTGTTTCTGTTGCGATTCGGGTTCTGTTACGATTCGGACACATCCGGTTTCTGTTCCGAACCGCCCGTCTCATCTTCCGGCTTCACAATATCTTCTGTTTCCGCTTCTGTATCGGTTTGATTTTCCGTCCCCTGATTTTCCTCATGCTGGTTTTCCGCATTTTGATTTCCGGCGGATTCAACAATCGTCGAAGTCGAATCTGTCGAGACGGCATCCAGGCCGATGACCGGACTTTCCTGCGGAGCAGCAACCGGGGCGTTTGCCTGTTCCTTTTCGGATTCGTTCTCTGTGCTGCCTGCTTCCTGTTGATCGGTTTGTGCTCCTTCCGGCACTGGTTCCGATTCTGATTCCGATCCAGCCTTCGGTTCTGCTTCGGTCTCCGTTTCAGGTTCAGAAGCATCGGGGACAAACAGGGTGCTGGCCCGTTCCGGTTGAATCCATTCGAGCCATCTCGCCGCGAGGCGGGAAGAGACGGTTTTGAGTCGCAGCACGGCCATTGAATTGCCCACCATGCGATAGATTTGCCCCTGCCGCATCAAACCGGTTTCCCGGGAACTGTCACTCGAATCGATCGTCGGTTTCCAGAATTCATTTTCCTTATGGGCAGGTAGCGTGAAATCGACCGGATGCCGATTCGCATTGAGCAGCATCAGAAAAGTTTTCCCATGAATCTGGCGTCCCCTCTCATCGACTTCAGCAATCAGCCCGCCTTCCAGTCGCACGGCCAGGCATTGCACATGAGGTTCGTTCCAGTTTTCGTCCGTCATCGGTTTGCCGGCCGGTGTCAGCCAGGAAATATCCTGTACCTCATCCCCACGGATTTTTCGTCCCTGGAAGAAATGGCGTCTTTGAAACACGGGATTATTTTTCCACAGGCGGATAACCCGTTTGACATACTTCAGGAATTTTTCCTTATCTGCGTCGAGTTCCCAATCGAGCCAACTGATTTCGTTATCCTGACAGTAGGCGTTATTGTTACCTTTCTGGGTATGACTCAATTCATCCCCGGCGCGTATCATCGGCACGCCCTGCGAGAGTAACAGCGTCGTCATCAGATTTCGCATCTGTCGGCCGCGCAGTTTCAGTATCTCCGGCTGATCGGTTTCTCCTTCCACGCCGCAGTTCCAGCTCTCGTTGTTGTTGTCGCCGTCGCGGTTCTCTTCGCCGTTGGCCCAATTATGCTTTTCGTTATAGCTGACCAGATCCCGCATGCAGAAACCGTCGTGGGAAGTCACAAAATTGATGCTCGCATACGGCCGCTTTCCATTGTGCTGGTACAGATCGCTGGAACCGGTGATCCGGGTGGCGAATTCCGACATCGTTCCGCCATCGCCTCGCCAGAATTGACGCACACAATCCCGATATTTCCCGTTCCATTCGGTCCACAAAACCGGAAAGTTCCCAACCTGATAACCGCCTTCCCCCAAATCCCACGGTTCTGCGATCAACTTCACCTGCGAAAGAATCGGGTCCTGATGGATAATATCGAAAAACGCGCCCAGCTTGTCGACCTCATGCAATTCCCGCGCGAGCGCACTGCACAAGTCGAAGCGAAAACCGTCCACGTGCATCTCGTTTACCCAGTAACGCAGCGAATCCATAATCAACTGCAGCACGTGTGGCGTCTGCATGTTGAGCGTGTTCCCGCACCCGGTGTAATCCATGTAAAAACGGCGGTTGTCGTGCACCATGCGGTAGTAGGAACTGTTGTCGATCCCTCTCAAACTGACCGTCGGCCCTAGATGATTTCCTTCTGCCGTGTGGTTGTAGACGACATCCAGAATAACCTCCAAACCGGCCTGATGCAGTTTTTTCACCATCGATTTGAATTCATTCACACTCCCCTGTGGCGTTTTGTCCGATGAATAACTCAGTTCCGGCGCGAAGAAGCCGAGTGTGTTGTAGCCCCAGTAATTGCTCAAGCCTTTTTCAACCAGATGTCGATCGTTGATCTTCTCGTGAATCGGCATTAGTTCGACCGCCGTTACTCCCAGATCAAGCATGTGTTGAATCGAAGCCCGTGAGGCCAAGCCTGCGTACGTTCCGCGCAGAGCCTTCGGCACGCCGGGGTGCCTCATCGTGAAGCCTTTCACATGCAACTCATAGATGAGCGTTTTATGCCAGGGTGTTTTGAGGGGTCTGTCACTTCCCCAACGAAACCTGTTATCAATTACCACGCTCAACGGGGCGGCGGCGGCGTTATCCCGCTCGTCGAAAGAAAGGTCCTCTTCGGGGTCGGAAACCTTGTACCCGAACATTGCATCGGTCCATCGAATTTCCCGACCAATCGATCTCGCATACGGATCCAGAAGCACCTTGTTCGCATTGAACCGGTGTCCGTGATGCGGTTCGTACGGCCCATGCACCCGGTAGCCGTATAATTGACCGGGTTTCAAGCCGGGAATGTAACCGTGCCAGACAAAATCGGTCTGTTCAGGAAGTTCGATCCGCTGCGATTCATGGATGTCATCAATCTCATCGAACAGGCAGAGTTCCACTTTCGTCGCATTGGCAGAATAGAGAGCAAAATTGACGCCTGCCCCATCCCAGCTCGCTCCCAACGGGTACGGGCTTCCCGGCCATACCTTTGTCACTGATCATTCCCTTTTTCGATCCAGTCGAAACGCAGTCAATTGCTGAATACTTACTCATGATGTTTCGAAGCGTCCCGACCCGGCGCATTGTCATTATTTCTCTGTACGCCTCCATTGTCTCGTAAAAAGAGAACGACACAAGAGGAACCGAAAGATTTTCCAAAAGCGAAACGGGATTCACAACAAACATGAATATGTTGATGCGAACCCCGTGGATGCCCGGAATGACAATCGGCGAAAACTACTCCGGTAGCCGTTCTGTTTCGACAGGTGTCAGCTCACCGGTACACGCTTCCATGAACGCGACCAGATCTTTCTTTTCCTGTTCGGTCAAGTTCAGTTTTTTGATCTTAT
>JALTOP010000139.1 GCA_027000105.1 Planctomycetaceae bacterium
ATTGAAACTTTCGGGAACAATGCTGTCTGTCAGACTCAAGCGGTAGGCGTAACTGGCGGCGCCCCGAAAGAGAAAATCGTACACTTTGAAACGATAGACGCCGGTCTGCGTGGGGGAAAAGATCAGGTGCGGATCATCACGTTCAATCTGGCGACTGTAAGCCAGACGATGCCCATCAGGTTGATAGACCTCGAGAACGGGCAGCATCAGCGAATCCAGAGAAATCGAATCGAGATTCACCTCGTATTTTTTGTTCGCCTGGAGTGGAAAGGCATATTCATCGATATCACCTCGGGATTCACAACGGCTGTAAACAACAGAATTGACCGCGCAGACAAGAGGCGATTCCTTCTGCAGGTCGGCTTCCTGAACCACCCGGACAGGTTGGGCATCAACACGGAACAGGCGGGAATTGCTCACGCCGAATCGGCTTTGAACGCGCACGGAATAGTAGCCGGGAGGAACATCCGCGGCTATTTTCACCGTAAAGGTTTTCGGGTTGGTAAGTGGATCGATTTTCCCCTGAAGCTGAATGCCCGGATGACTGAATATCACTCGAGATGTTTCGTCCAGATCACTCCCCTCAACAATCGTGAGGGAAACCGTTTGACCGGCTTGTCCCCCGGCAGGGAAGATAGAGCGAAGTTGGGCAACCGGAAGTTGTGACCAGGCATCGGAACCGGAAACGAGAAGGCTCAGCAGGCTGGCAGCGATCATTTTCAGGCAACGGTGGACAGGGCGAAACTTCATGAGCTTCTCTCTTCGAGGGATGGATGATGTTTAATGGGCGGGGCGTGAGGACAGGCCTTTAGGACTGCCACGAAACACTCTTTCTTCCAACTTCTACCAATTCATCATGCGGAACTGATCAACAAACCGACCCCAGACGCCTCCCGAAAAACGGGACACAAGCGAATCGCTCGGCTTCAGACAGATAACTGGCTCCAGACAGACAATCACCGAATCAGCAGGTCTCCCCGCATTACCAACGGTAAAAGTTTGCGAACGGCCGGTAAATCCCGGAAAATATCTGTTTGGCTACAGCTATCAGAATGAACCAGCCGCGTCGGCATAATCAATGGTTGAACAAAAACTCCTTGGAATTCAGTAAAGCCCAAACGATATCTTCGTAACTGGCTTTCACATCGGCTCCTTCCCGAGAAATATATTTCACTGCGGTCTGCAGTTCATTTTTATCTGGCAGACGGGAGAAGGCACACAGATAGAGTTCTGTAATCTTCTCTTCGTGAGAACGACTTTTATCCGCGGCGAGTTTCGCCGCCCGTCCGCCGCCTGCGGAGATTTTTCCTTGCACATCCTGACTGTTCAACAGGTGCAGCGACTGTGCCAGCGAGGCATCCTGAGAACGTTCACATTCGCAGGCGGTTTCCCCCTGCGGTTGGCCGAACACTTTCAGGAAATACGGAACATTGCTGACATCACGCAGTTGGGTCGCCGAGAATCCCCGAGGGATACCGTTGAGACTTTGAGTGTTTCCGGTGACCTGATGCAGGGCATCGTATAAAACTTCCGCGGAGAGCCGTTTGGGATAGTAGCGGGAAAAGCTCTGTTTATCCTTCAGGTTGTACTCATTCGGCATCGAGGAGAGCTGATAGGTCGAAGAATTGCAGATCAGCCGGATCAAGCCTTTGAGGTCGTAACCGGATTGCACAAAATGTTTTGAAAGCGCATCGAGCAGTTCGGGATTTGCCGGCGGATTGGTGGCCCGCATGTCGTCTTCAGGATCGACAATTCCCCTGCCGAAGAAATGCTTCCAATAACGGTTGACCAATGTCGGAGCCAGGAATTTGTTATCCGGTTGGGACATCCATTGGGCGAGTGCTTCTCTGGGATCCTGTTCCGGTGCGAGTTTGGTCGGCTTGGCTCCCAATGCGGTCGGAACGACATTGACTCCGTTTTTGGGATTACGAGCCGAGGCAACGCCTATGTTATGGAAGATGCGTTTGTCGCGACCTTTGGCGTTTATGTTTCCAGCCTGATTTTTCTTTCCGATACGGGAAAAGAAGGCGGACATGCCATAGTAATCGTTCATGCTCCACTTCTCGAAGGGGTGATGATGGCAACGGGCACACTGGATTCGCAACCCCAAAAAGAGTTGAGCCGTATCCTCCACCAACGCTTCGCTCGATGAAACCTCGCGGTACCAGGCGACGGGCGGATTCTGGTCGATACTGCCGGTCGCGGTAATGATTTCTCGCACCATCTGGTCGTACGGTTTGTTCTCGTACATGTTGTTCCAGATCCACTGGTAGAAGGCGTAAACCCCATGCAGATCTTCCGCTCTTGTTTTCCGATTCCGTAGTACCATGCTCCACTTGTTGGCGAAGTAACTGGCGTACTCGGGGGAATCCAGCAGACGATCGATCAGTTCGGCACGTTTGTTCGGATTTTTATCTGCCAGGAACGAGCGGGCAGCTTCAACGGTCGGTAGCGAACCGGTGATATCAATGTAAACCCGTCTGAGGAACATGGCATCATCAGACATTTCTGAAGCCGGTATCCCCAGTTTTCTCAGATTGTTGAAGACGGCTTTATCGATCAGATTTTTTTCGGGAGGCAGATGGCTGGTATCCGCTCCCAAAGGAATCGAGGCGCGGAATGTCGCCACCTGGGATTGATAACGGGCCATGATGGAAACTTCGCCCGTCAACTGCCCGGTTGTGACCAGTCCCGTTTCCGAAACTTCCGCCATTTCCGATTCGTTCGCTTCATACAAAGCCATTCGGGTGACATCTTCCGTGTGGCCGTCGCTATAAGTTGCGATGACGGCAATCTGCTGCGAGACATCGACCCCCATAATCCGCTGATCGGGGTAGCAGGTAATTTTGGTAACGACAGGATCGTCGTCATTTCCATAAGGCATGCCCTGTGCGATCCATCGATACAGCAGGCGATATTCGTCGCTATCGACACTCAGCGGGCTCCCGCCCCCATGCGGCACAATGCCGGCCCCTTTGGTCAGCAAAAGGCTCTCTTCGGGAGCAGCGGGGAACAGGCGACGCCCGCGGCTTTCCATCACCAAAAATTCGTAGTCGTCACTCGGATAGAAGCCAAGCAGGGAAAGGCGGAAGCCGTTCTGCCCACTGGCCTTTCCGTGGCATCCCCCACCATTACACCCCAGTTTGGTGAAAATAGGAGTAATCTGGAGCTTGAAATTGATCGGCTTGTCAATATCCATTCCCGTTACTTTTAACGGCCGTTTCGCTTCCACGCCCAAGGATGTTTTGACAGCGATGACGCCCTCGCCATTTTTTCGGGGGATGATCAGCCCTGTCGCATCGATGTGTGCCAGTTCTGCCGGTTCAACCTTCCAGGTGACATCTCTGGTGTAATCAATGAGCCGACCGTCGCGCATTGTCGCCGTCACTTCCAATTGCCTGCGATCATCTCTGCCTCGAAGGACAACCGCTCCCGCATCATCATCCGGAAGTACCGGCTCGATCTTCATCTCCGCAATCGTGACCGATTTCTGCCCGACCGGTTCGGCAGCATTCAATCGGGCATCGCAGATTCCGAACAATACCAGGCAAGCCGCGGCAAAAACGCGAGCGCTGACGCTAATTTTTGGGCGGGCGGTGGTGTTTTCAAAGAAACGACAAAGGCAAGAATTTGATGTCATGGCAATCTTCCTGTTCACCGTGGCGAAAATATATTGGCGAGGAATTCAGTAGGAATTTTGTAGGTCGTGCAGTGGTGTAAGGCGTGTGTATCCAGCGTGAAGAGAACAACTAACCCAATCCGACAGCGAAATCAATCGACACCTCCCAAATGTGTGTGAGTCGGTGACAGCGAGCAACCGCAGAACCGGCAGCAGAAAAACCGATGCCGTCCATTCTCCGCTTGCAGAACCACCGCTTCACTCGACGCTCTTTCAGAGCCTGAAAAAGCTGTGATTCCCCACCCGCTGCGATATCGCTCATTGCAGCCGATATAAGTCCTCCTTCAAGAAATTATAGCCGCACCTGTTAAACATATCAGCAATGCCTTGATTGTCAAGACGCAACAAGCCGATTTGACCGGCTCGCACCAATCATGCGTACAGGTGTCAAGAGCTTCGTTACATCACTCTTGTTCGGCCCGGCAGGCTTGATGCATTCTGCACCGAATTGGATACAGAACGCCCGTACCCGGTTCGTGACGTTTTCGTCACGTATTCGCTACGTTGCCGAGTGATTAAAACTCGCCAACAATCTGTCCATCTGCAATTTGGCCCAACTTCTGGAAGGTTAACGAATCGACGTTTTCGCTGATGAAGCGCACACTGCCATCCGCCAACACAAACTGGGCTCCTCCTGTGTGTGAACTGCCGAAATCACCCGCATCACCGAGCGACATCCCGGCACTATCCTTCGCCAGCGCATAATTGGGATTGTGTTCGGTGTGACAGAGAAACCGTTCGGCTCCCTCGTCTGAATTGGGAACCAATCCCATCCAGAAACCGTAAAAGGGATTCGTCCTGGTGTTCAGATTGGGATAAAATGTTGTTCGTTCCCCCAGCATGAGTGTATGTGTTGTCCCATCGGTAATATCGCGGATCGCAACTTTGCTATTGTGATAGAGTATCCCCTCTGCCCTACACTGTTCGGTTGCGCTGACGCCCACTCCGATTATACAATCATCCACATCACGAATCCCAAACACGCCCATGTAGTTGGAGGTTCCGAGAGTGAAGGAATTGCCCGCGGAGTCGGTAACCGCCGCCGTATCCGGTTTGGGATCGGAGAGGCACTGGAATGTCGCCACCCTGACGCCGATAGAAGAAGTGTTCGCAGGAGCGGTCAACGGCAGGGAAAAATCAAGTTGGTCGTATAACGAAGACTCCTCGATATAGGGCAAAATCATCGCCCCCCAGGCGAAACCGTTGGCGAATCCGGTCAGGTCGGATGATCCCAAACCGGTATGAGGCCCGGCAGCGTTGGCACCAATCCAGCCGGGCGGGAAAACACGATAGACATCGTGATAATTATGCATGGCCAAACCAAGCTGCTTCAAATTGTTTTTACAACTGGAACGCCGGGCCGCCTCACGAGCCTGTTGTACCGCAGGAAGCAGCAAGGCAACGAGGATGGCAATAATCGCAATGACAACGAGAAGCTCGATCAACGTAAAGCCGTTTCGCTTCTTCGGTTCGGAACGTGAAATAAACAAAGACATAGGAAAAACCTCCAGCATCATATAACAAACAGGAAAAAATGTATGAACAGATCGAATCGTTACGGGATTCCTGGCGGGATTTCTTGCGATTCTGCCTTGTTGTTATCTGCAACCGCTGTTGTTACCGGTAGATGATGGTAACAGATAATGGTAACAGACGGGGACAACAGGCAAGCAATTGCGATGTACGAACAAGCAAGATGCGCAAGCAAGCGCAGATCGCAAACAACCAGGGTCACCACTGCCCCGTCTCACCGGAAAAGATTCGGAATCGCAAGGAATAGCAGTTCATACAGAAGCTGGCGGGCCACGTTGCGCGGGGAAAGCGATATCCCCGGTTAAAGCAGAAGCGGCGTGCTGCACAGAGAACTGTGTGACAGTGGCCTGGCAGACGGGCAGTGAAACAAATTCAACCGCAGCGGTCGCCATGTAAAGCAATTTACAAGCGGCACAATCTTTGTGCGGAGCGGTTGGAACCGGGGCTTTTGAGTCAGGTTCTTCGGAACGGGAACGACCGCAGTTGGCGTGTCCGAAGGGGCAGGAACTATCCGAACACTCCCGCTGGTGTAACGCGGCTGTCTCACTGGAAGGACAGCAGTCGCCGTGATGCTCGTGATGATGATGCGCAACAGGAGCGATCACCCCACCGGCGACATAGCCCAAACAGGCGACAACTGTCAAACAAATTCGCAAACAAGATCGCATCAATCACCCTGAAGAAAACCCGCGGCTCTGGTTAATCAGACCCTCGCCGTGTTGTACGCGAAAACAGGACGACAACGCGAACTGAAAATCGGAATTTTCCCAATTTCATGTTATCTGCAGAAATTCCACACACGGAAGTTGGTAAAGTTCTCTCGCAGCGACCACTCCGTACTCTGCCAGATCACTTTTTCCCGGCGGGTTTCTTTTCTGCTTTGTTGTCCTGTTTCCTGGGAGCCGGTTTTTTCTCGGCCGGTTTTTTCTCTGGCTGCTTGGTGGCTGGTTTTTTGGGAGCCGGTTTCTTTTCTACCTTCTTGGGAGCGGGTTTCTTCTCAGCAGGTTTTTTCTCGTCTTTCTTCTTTTCGGGCTTCTTCTCCTGCTTGGGCGGAGCCGGTTTGATGAGAGTCAGGCCGGAAATAATCTCTACCTGAGGGAGTTTGGCTTTCAGTTTTTTGATGCCTGCTTCTGTTGTCCCGGTTTGCCAAAGGTACAGTTTTTTCAATGATTTCAACCCGGCCAGATGCTCCAATCCTGCGTCTGTCACTTTTGTCCCGTACAAATTCAGGTAGGTAAGGTTCTTGAGTCCGGCCAGGTGCTTCAGCCCTGCATCTGTAATCGCTGTTTTTTCCAGATGCAGGGCTGAAGCAC
>JALTOP010000140.1 GCA_027000105.1 Planctomycetaceae bacterium
GCCTTGAGGACTTCGTCCGGTAGTGCCGAAACATTTCGAGCATCCAAAACTGGCTGGGTGGATGATTGAGGCCACCAGAACCAGATCAAAAGAAGGAGAAGAAGCAACAGAATTGCTGCGACTGCGATCTTTCGACGCCGTTGATGATGTTCCAGCCTGGCAATGTTACTCATTTCAACTCCACAGAATCGTTGCTATTGACCGTTCCCATGCTCCACCAGATTTCATGATCAATATTTTCACTGGCAAAGCGAACCGCCCCATCGGCCATAAGCACATTCACTCCATGCGAATGGGCTCCGACCGCTGCATGAGTCTGAAAAAGATAAGGGAAAAAACTACATGTTGGCGCATTGGGTGGAACGAAATGTGTGTAGCCGGAAAGTCCGGCGACGACTCCATTGCTCCGTCCACCAATACGAGGTGCTTCTGCTGTTCCGATACCACCGATGCACTGCAGGCTCAATGCTTGCAATTCGCCGCGCGACCGCTTGACAGGAAAAAGATCGGTAGGAATGAAATAACCCAGGTGCCAGTTATTGGTTATCGATTCCGAAATGAAAGCCGTCTGGGATAATCCATCAGTCACACTGGTAGGGGATTGCGCGGACCAGACGAATCCACGGGCATCACCCAGAAAAGGCAACATCGCTTTGTTGGGCGTATAACTTGTCACGTTGTTACTCTCTGTGGTTGGATCTTCCGGGCATAGATAAAGAGGGATTCTTGGGATCATCTTCACCTTCAGGGAATAATCATTGACTGCTTCAACTCGTTCATAAACCTCCTGCTGTTCAAGGTACGGCAGTAACGCATAAAGGGCTCCCTGTTGGTGGGGACCACCGGGGAACCGTCTATGCACATCAATGTAGTTGTGAGTTGCCACACCAATCTGCCGGAGATGGGAACGACAAACCGTCATCCTCGCTGACTGGCGCACCTGTTGAATCGCGGGAAGCAACAAGGAAATCAGCAATGCGATAACAGTCAGTACAACAAGCAGTTCAACAAGAGAGAACCCGCGAGTCCGCTGTGGCATTGCCTGTTTCATTTCAATCTTTCCCGTGAAAGATATTACGGAATCGTCCAAAAATTGATATCAGTATCCGAGTTGAAATTGAGGGAATCCATCACCTCAATCTCTACCTTGTACTGACCCGCTGCAGTGAATCTGTTTGCGGTTCCCAGCGTGCCGTCCGGATGTGTCTTCCATGTTCCTTCGGTAGAACCGACAGGGACACTCGTAGATTTGACCTGTAAAGGGCCAAGCGGACTGTTATGTTTCCATATGCCCCCCACCTTTTTATAAAGCTCACCAGTAACCGTACTTGATCCTCCATTTCGCTCGCCTGCTGTAGTCCCTTCAACGTCTGTGCAATCCCAGGTTGGTCCATTTCCTGACGCCGGGGTAACAATATCGACCGTCAATGCAGCCATTAAACAAGGGGTGATGCAGCCAGTTGCCAGCAACAAGGTAATTCTATCCAACAACTTCATTCCAGACTCCTTCGGTACAGGGTAAACCATACTTCCGACATGAGCAAGAAAAGATCTGCTCTTTTGACCAATGGGAATGAATGTCCCCCCGAAGAAGTCAAGATAAATTGGAAAAAGTAAGAGAATTCGTCGCGAGTGGCCTGACCGCCCACCGTAACAGTGTCGATATTCGTTTGAAATCCGATTGAGTTGAGGATTGAAATGAATCCATTGCACCGCAAAGTCATATCTTGTAGTGTGCATCGCAGCGAACTAACCGGGGCACATATAAAACATATAAAAGAGTGCTCTGTCTGCATCTGTTCCCGGTTATGCATCTGTACCCAACAATAAAAAGCTGAAAGATCAAAATGTCTTCTCCCATCCGATACGAATTCAATGAAGCCCGTGCCGCCATTTCAGATGCTCATTGGAATGAATTGGCCGAACCGTTGGAAGAAGCCCGGCAGGAAGTTTTTGCCGATGTTGAACTGTTTAACAGCGGCGGTGATGTCCCGCAGGAAAAGCAGCCGCTCGATGCCGGGTTTATCGAGTTTCCCCGTCGGTTGTTGGATGAGTACGAGAAAGATTCTTCGGGCAGTCTGCTTGGGCGGATTCTGGAATCCGGTCAGATGCTGCGGGATGAACTGGACCGCCTGGTTGTCCTCGGAATCGGTGGTTCCTACATGGGAATGCGGGCGCTGTTCGAAGGATTGTGCGATCCGTATCATAATGAACAGCCGCGAGAATTACGGGGAGAGATTCCACGGCTTTATTTTGAGGGGAATAACGTCGATAACGATGCAGCACAATCGCTGCTGAGGTTATTGAAAACGCAATGCAAAGACGCAACCGATTTCGCCCAGCGATGGGGGATTGTTGTGATCAGTAAATCGGGCGGCACATTGGAAACCGCGTTGGCGTTTCGATTATTTCGCGAAGCGCTCGAAGAATACTACGGCAGCGAGTCCCGCGAAGCGACCCGGTACGTGGTGCCTGTCACGGGCGAAACCGGCAAGCTGCGAGACTTCAGTAACGAGCGGGGTTATCCGACGGCCTTTCCGATTCCCGATGGCATCGGCGGACGGTTTTCCATCTTCACAGCTGTCGGGTTGCTTCCAGCCGCGGCGATGGGGATCGACGTGGTTCAACTGCTCGAAGGAGCAGCGGAGATGACCGAGCGATTTCGAACTGCCGGTTCGGGGGATAACCCGGCGATGGATTACACGGCGGTCTGTCACCTGCTCGAAAAGCATGCCGGCCTGAAAACTCGCATCCTTTCAACATGGGGCAAAGCACTCGAAGCAAGTGGTTTGTGGTACGATCAGCTTCTGGCGGAGTCGCTCGGCAAGCAGGAGAAAGGAGCGCTTCCGTTGACGGTCGTCAACACGCGCGACCTGCACAGCAGAGGTCAGCAACATCAGGAAGGTGTGCGGGATAAACTGATCACCAATATCTTCATTGAAAAACCGAATGACGATCTTCTGGCGATCCCTCAAGTCGAGGAAAACCGAAATCAGGATCAGCTCAATAAATTCGCGGGTAAAACGATGCCCGAGGTTCTGCGGGCCGCCTTCGATGGAACCAATAAGGCGTATGCCGATGTCAACCGCCCGACAGCCGATCTGTTCTTTCCGGAATTGAATGCTCACGTACTCGGACAGTTCTTCCAGATGATGATGCTCGCGACCGTGCTGGAAGGCCGCCTGATCGGCATCAACCCGTACGGACAACCGGGCGTCGAAGCGTACAAAAAAAACATGAACGCGATTCTCTCCGGCGAAATGTAAGATATCGGGAGACTCCAGCCTGAACGCTGGCTATTGCCCGAACGCCGATTGTAGCCCACGACCGACTATTGAATGGTAAGACCGGGAATCGCGGCTTTAATCGCCTTGATGCCTGCCTCGGTAACTTTTGTGTTGCCCAGAGTGATTGACTTCAGTTTCTTCAGGCCGTGCAGTTTTTTGAGCCCCTCATCGGAAACCTGCGTCAGCTTGAGATTGATTTTTTCCAGGTTGGTCAGCTTCGCCACGTATGTCATCGCCTGATCGGAAATTTCCGTTTCTTCCAGATTGAGCGATTTCAGGTTGGTCAACCCGGTGAGAGAAGCCAGACCGTCATCGGTAATTCTGGTGAACCAGAGTTCGAGCACCTCCAGTTTTTTCAGTCCACCCAGGTGGGCCAGTCCTTCGTCACCAATGAAGGTTTCGTTGAGGTCGAGAGTCTGCAGGTTTTTCAGATCTTTCAGGAAAGCGCAACCTTCATCCGAAATGGCTGTGTCGCGGATCGACAGTTTTTTTAGTGAAGTCAGTGTGCCGATAATCTTGAAGCCGTCATCACTGACATCGTCCCGTCGCAGGTGTAGCACCTGCAATTGTGTCATCCCGGCCAGATTTTTGATCCCGTCATCATTGATCTGGGTATCATCCATTTCGAGCAGTTTCCAATCCTTGCGTTTGCCCAGCGTATCCAATGCGGCATTCGTCAGGTTCGTCAGATTCACCCCCAATGATTTCAACGTCGGAATTTCAGTCAGGGTTTTGATCCCCGCATCGCTGATTTTGGTTCGGTCGAGTTTGACAGTCGCCAGTTTGGCAAGCTCTTTCAGATGCACCAGCCCGGCGTCTCCCACATTGGTGAACCGCAGATCGAGTTCGCGCAAATTATCGAGGTTTTTCAGATGGGCCAGTCCCGCATCGCTGAAGTTGGTTCTCCGAAGCATCAAGGCGACCAATTGGGTCATCCCGCTGATATTCTTCAGTCCTTCGTCATCGGTGCGCGTTCCTTCAACGGAGAGAACTTTCAGAGTCTTCAGTTTGGCAACCTGTTTCAAGCCTTCCGAGGTAAAACCGGGGCCGTACAGAATCAGACGCTGAAGTGAATGCAACCCGGTCAATCGATCCAGAATTTCATCCGACGATTCCAGCGTGCGAAAATCGGCGACGATCACATTCCCCTGTGCATTTTTTGTCAGTGTGACTCCCTGTTTCTCCAGGAACTGGACCGTTTCCGGATCATCTGGAACGACAGTCGGGGGCGATTCAGTCTGTTTGGATGAACTGACCTTTTGCTCCGTTTTTTTCTGTTCAGGTGATTGCGGTTGGCAACCGCTCAGCAAGGAAGTCAGCAGAGAAGTCGTCAACAGCAACAGAGAAAGCGATACAGGGATACTGACAGTTTTCGTTTTGACCGGTCCGGGCATTTCTTTTCTTTCCAGGGTATTTCATGGTGTGCGGCGTTGGTTATGCCGATAGAAGTTGCGTTCAAAGTGAACATTCAATTGCGGGAATCAACCGACTTTTCCTGATGAATATACTCTAACCACTTGCCATCTGCTTGTTCAATCCTTCTAATGGAATATCAGATTCCATTGATGGGATCGGTCCCAGCCGGGCTGGTTTGATTTGGGAGTCGCGTGGTGTGTCAACTTGAATTTGTCAGTTGCTTCCTGCTTTCCTGAATCCGTAATTACCGTCTTAATATGTGTGGCAGGAAAAGTCACTGTTCCGTTAACTGATACCAGAAAAGGGAATTCAAATGACACAACAAACATCACGTCGAGATTTTTTGAAGACCAGTGCGGCGGCTTCCGTCGGGGCCGCGTTTTGGGTCGCCAACGAGCCGAAAGTCAGCCTGGGCAACAATGCCCTTGAAAAGTTGAATTTTGCCTGCATCGGTGTTGAGGGAAAAGGTTCCAGCGACACCGATTCGGCTGGCCGGTACGGCAATGTCGTCGCGCTGTGCGATATTGATGAAAGCCGTCTGAATAAAAAAGCACGCCGCTACAAGGGCGTGGCCAAGTATGTCGATTATCGTGAGATGCTCGATGAAATGGGCGACAAGATCGACGCCGTCACCGTCAGCACGCCCGATCATTCTCATGCCCCCGCTTCCGCCCTTGCGATCAGGGCAGGCAAACATTGCTTTACCCAGAAGCCGCTCACCTGGTCTGTCATGGAGGCCCGCAAACTTCGCGAGTTGGCGAATGAGCACAAGGTCGCCACTCAGATGGGTAACCAGGGAACTTCACACGACGGGTTGCGCGAAGGCGTTGAAGTGCTGCGAGCCGGCGCGATCGGCGATGTCAGCGAAGTGCACGTCTGGACGAACCGTCCGGTCTGGCCACAGGGAACCGGACGCCCTCAGGGAAAAGAGGCGATTCCTGAAGGATTGCATTGGGATCTGTTCCTCGGGCCTGCTCCGGTGCGACCTTACAGCTCGGCCTATCATCCGTTCAAGTGGCGTGGATGGCTCGATTTCGGCACCGGCGCGTTGGGCGATATGGCTTGCCATACCGCGAATATGGTTGTGATGGCTCTTGAACTGTTCGATCCGATTTCTGTCGTTTCTGATGATACCGGGATTGTTGAAAACGAAACCTATCCGCAGTCTTCGACCATTACATTCGAGTTCGGAAAAACGGATAAGCGTGGTCCGGTAAAGATGACCTGGTACGACGGTGGGCGCAAACCGAGTGTCGATCTGATACAGGGTGAAGAGTTCTCGAACAGTGGTTCACTGGTTGTTGGTTCGGCCGGAACGCTGTTCTCACCAAACGATTACGGATCCCAGTTCTTCCTGCTTCCGAAAGAGAAGTTCAAAGATTACAAGAAACCGGAACCGACACTGCCTCGTTCACCCGGGCACTTCAAGGAATTTGCGATTGCCTGTGCAGGCGGCCCGCCCGCGATGTCCAACTTCAACTATGCGTCTCGCTTGACGGAGACCATTCTGCTCGGCAACGCAGCGATGAAAGCCGGGAAGAAACTGGAGTGGGATGCCAAAGCGGCCAAATTTACCAACGCTCCGGAAGCAAACCAGTACCTCGGCAGAACCTACCGTGATGGCTGGAAACTGTAATGTCCTGAATGATCGTTGTCTGTTTTAGCAGCGAATCTTCCCGGTGCGGCAGGTCTGTTCTGACCACCGTAACCAAAATGGGATTTTCAGAAGTTTTCGCTCCGTTCGTAAACTTTAACCGTTAGTCACACAAAGCCCGGCTCGTTGCAGGCCGGGCTTTGTCTGTTTTTGTGGTGTTGGGG
>JALTOP010000141.1:0-4214 GCA_027000105.1 Planctomycetaceae bacterium
AACCGAGACTGACGGAATCCGTACCCGCCGCAAATTATGATAAAGCTGTTCTGTTGCAATGGGCGGCCTCTCTTGAACAGAATAGCGAGCACCCCTTGGCCCGCGCCATCGTTGAAGCTGCCCGCGAACGAAACCTTTCCCTGTTTGAAGTGGCCCACTTCAATTCTGTCACGGGGGGCGGGGTCGTTGGTCATGTTCAGCAGAAGGAAGTGGTGATCGGGAAGCCGGAGTTGCTTCGTGAATACCGTATCCTGCCCGATTCACTCCAACAGCGGGCAACGGAGCTTCAGGAACAGGGGAGGACAGTCATTTTTGTAGGGATCGACGGAGAACTGGCTGGTATTCTCGCAGTGGCAGATCCCATTAAAAAATCGACCGCCCAGGCTGTTAAAGCACTGCATCGGCTGGAGCTGCAGATCATCATGCTGACCGGTGACAACGAGCGAACCGCTCGTGCTGTTGCGAAAGAACTGGGCCTCGATCAGGTTGAGGCAGGTTTGCAGCCGCAGGATAAGCTGGAATACATCAAAGAGTTGCGCGAGCGGGGACATGTCGTCGCCATGGCGGGGGATGGAATTAATGATGCCCCTGCATTAGCTGTGGCCGATGTGGGAATTGCAATGGGGACGGGCAGTGATGTTGCCATCGAAAGTGCAGGAGTGACGTTGATAAAAGGAGACTTGCGGGGAATCGTCAAAGCCGTCCAGTTGAGTCGGCGAACAGTTCGCAACATCCGCGAGAATCTGTTTTTCGCGTTCATCTACAATATACTCGGCGTTCCGGTTGCTGCAGGAGTTTTGTATCCGTTTTTCGGTCTCCTGCTCAGTCCAATGCTTGCCGCTGCCGCGATGAGCTTCAGTTCCGTTTCTGTTGTCAGTAATGCGCTCCGCCTGCGCACGGTGAAACTGGAATAGCCAGTTGATTTTCAAGACAGTCGCTACCCGGCTGTCAACCTGAGTTTTATAATACGACCGTTCAAGGCATAATCCGTGATGGGATGCGGGGCGGGATTATCCGACGCGGCATGATACCTGAGTTGGGGTGACGCGTGAGGCAGGGTGATCCGGGTCAGACCGGCGGAACTGGGCAATTTCCCTTACGGTTGAGGAGCACAGGATGCAATCGTTATATCGTGGTCGGTATCTCGAAATGGTCAAGACCGGCCACTGGGAATACGTCAGACGTTGCAACGCGCGAGCGGTGATCTGCATTATCGCCCTCACAACAGATGACGAACTGATTTTCGTTGAACAGTTCCGTCCTCCGGTCGATCGCCCCGTGATTGAAATGCCAGCCGGTTTGGTGGGAGATCTTCCGGGAGAGGAGAAAGAAACTCTGGAAGAAGCCGCCCGCAGGGAATTGTGGGAAGAAACAGGGTATGAAGCCAGTCTGTTCGAGAATGTGGGAGAGTACGCCACTTCAGCCGGGCTGTGTGATGAAACAGTCACCATGTTCTTGGCGAAACAGTGCCAACGAACCGGAAGCGGCGGTGGAGACGAGAGCGAATCGATACAAATTCACCTAATTTTGCGGACTCAGGTGGTTTCATGGTTGGAAGATCGGAAAAAAAAGGGACAATTGATAGACGCAAGAGTTTTAACCGGGCTGTGGTTGCTGGATCAGCATAGTCCGCCGGCATAGCCCGCCAGTGCCCAGTGCCCTCGCAGGAGACTTCCCGGGAAATTACCTGACGAATGGTTATGTGATGATGACAAGATCAAGGCTTTCGTTTTTATCGCTGATTCTGTTGCTGGGGCTCTGTTCCCGTGGGGTTCCTGTTCGCGCCGATCAACAGCTTGACGACATGTTTCCTCCTGCAACGGGGACGGCGGATCCGAAAGCGATCGCAAAATATGAAACCGAATTAAAGGAGATCGCACAGGAATTGATGACGTTGAAGATTCCTGTTCCGACTGAATTTTCGCTTGCTGATGACGGCATCGCCTGTTTGCTCGATTCTCCCTATTTCGCGCAACTGCGTTCCGGTCAAAAACAGTATCGCTTCCTGGTCGGGCGACTCGTGATTATCAACAGGTCGAAAAGTCCTCTCGAATTGCAAACGAAAACGATCCAACTCGATTTTAACGGCAAACAGTATCGTCTCGGCGAACATTCCGAATTGACCAAGTATGCCAATTTCAGGCTTGGTGAAAGACATTACTCGATCTCGGAATTGAAACCGGCCGATTCGATGAAAATTCCCGTCGGTCAGGTTGCTTCTACCTGGGTTGTTTTTCACGGCCTCCCTGCCGGTAACGATGTCCCTGATTTAGCCCTGCAATGGAAGTTGGGCAAACTCCCTTTCCGGCTGGATGTTTCGCTACAACATCGGGCACGCCTTCGTTGGCGTCGGGAGCAGATCGGTCCTCAGGGCATTATTTCTCTGTGCACCATCTCTGGTAAGCTCAATACGATCAATCTCGGGACAATTATTGACGATTTCGTCACTCTGGCGACACAAAACATAACACGTGTGATCATCCGCTTTTCAGACAAGGCGCCCAAGGTCGAACCCCATTTGATGCAATGGCTGCAGCGAGTGGCCTCTCAGGCAGGACGGGAGAAAACACAAAATTCCTATCTGACTTCCGAATTTCCCCTTGTGCCATCGATGATTCGGGAGATCCATCTGGCCAACATCCCCAGCGGAACCGCGCCAACCTACTCGTCCAGTAATAGCCCTTCTCAGGTACATAAAACACTCAATGATGCAATTATCGCCATCTCTCAAAGTGTGTATGAATCGATTCCTGTCTCCGAATTGATGCGCGAAATAGAAGAAGGAAACCGGCTAACCCGACCGTCTGCCCTCATTCACGGTGCACCGAGAATTCCATCCCGCATGCTGCCTACGATTATTTCGATTACCGAACGGGAAGAACAGCCTTTGCTGCAGGAAGCGGCTTTGATCTGCCTGGGAGAATTCAACGATCCCCGTGCAGTCAACGCTTTGGCTCAAGCCGCCCTGTCTGAAAAGGAATCGGTTTCGCTGGCTGCTTTGGCCAGTTTGGGATCTTCCCGTTTTCCTGCCCATCAGAACAAGATCATGGAACTGCTGGGAGCCCATGAAAGGGTAGCAGCCTCGGCAATTCCGAACTCCGAATTTCAGCAACGCATTTTCAGAGTGTTGGCTCGATTTCCACGGAAACGCTGGGCAGAGAAACTGTATCAACAGGCTCAGACAGGCCCTGTTTCCCTGCAGGTGGATGCACTGAAAGCATTGAACGAGGTCGGTCATCCCGGGTTGCAAAAATTGCTGATCGCGCTACTGCACAGCGATGAGGAGGCATTGCAGAAAGCCTCGCTTGAAATTTTGTCTCGGCAAACAGACCGCTCCAGTATGGAAGCCGTCAAGAATTACGCCTGGATGCGTCTGAAAAAAGGGACTCCCGACAATCGGATTTTCCAGATCATCGCGCTGCACAAGGTGCAAAAAGCGATCCCCGATCTACTTGCATTACTGAAAAGCGACAACAAGCAGCGGTCGGTCATTATCAATACCCTGGCAAGCATTGGCGATGAGAAAATCCTCGACCCGTTTATTGAAATTTATCCAGATTTGGACAATACGACTGATCGCGTCGCTGTGTTGCAGGCAATTCGGAAAATCGATCAGCACCGTTTTTTGAAATTTGCCCCCACGGCTTTGAAGACGAACGATCTGCAGGTCGTTTTGACACTCTCCAACTATCTGCGGGAGACGGCGAGCGAGGAAGCGGTCGAAATATTTATCCGGGAAATTCGTGACAGCAAAGAGGATGACCCCCGACTTGCCCATTTCATTGCCGCCCTGGGATATCTCTCTACACCGGAATCACAAAAGTACCTGGTACAGTTGCGCGATTCCCGTTCGGAAACGACAAGCCGCTTTGCCCGTACTGCACTGGAAAATCTCTACCGTCGTTCTCCTGTTCATTATCTCGCCTCGCAGGCCAATCGAACGGCGAGTACGCGCAACTATCAGTTGGCAATCGAGCAATATACTCTGGCCATCAAGGGAGATCCCAGCTACCCCATGGCTTATGAAGGGCGGGCGCTTGCCTATCAGCTACTCCAACAGTACGAGAATGCACTGGCCGATTACAGAAAACTGGCTCAGCTCGATCCGCGTTGGCCCAGGGTGCATGGCAGAATCGGCAATATGCTGACCTCGTTGACCCGCTTTGACGAAGCGGTAAAAAGTTTTACAACCGCGATCAAACAGGAACCGAAGA
>JALTOP010000141.1:4224-22322 GCA_027000105.1 Planctomycetaceae bacterium
CAGTTGGTACTCTTCACGAGGACACGCTTTTTCGATGATGGAAAATTTTGCGAAAGCCGAAGAAGATTACAGGAAGGCGCTTGAGTTGGATCCCAAAAACACTACCGCCCTGACCGGGATGGCTCTTTCTCTGGCGATCAATGGCAAGATCGATCAGGCGATAGAGCAGATCAACAGTGCTTACGCAGAGCACAAAAAGGATTCCATTTTTGCCTACAATGTCGCTTGCACTTATTCACGGGCTGCCGAGTACCTTCAGAAACATTCCTCCGGTACCGCTGCAGAAAAAAAACGGATCGATCAACTTATCGAAAAATCGCTTGATGAATTGGATCGCTCGATCTCGCTCGGCTATCGCGATGCCAAATGGGCCATCAATGATCCCGATCTTTCCATTTTGAAAGAAAATGCCCGTTTTGAAAAGTTGTTGATCAAAATGGAAAAGGAGTCTCCCCAATAGCCTCCACCATCCGGTGAGTAGCTTCGGGCAACAGATGAGCCCTGTTGTCCACAACAACTTCATCTTTCCCGATTCAATAGACGAAAACAGATTTTATGTCTTCTCCCGAACAATCTTCTCCTTCTGCAGTAATCGGCGTCCTGACAATTTCCGATCGTGCCTCCGCTGGGGAATATGCAGACCGAGGTGGCCCCGCCATTCTGGAGTACCTGAACGATGTGATGGCGACCCCCTTCGAAACCGTGCATCGAATCACGCCGGATGACCTCTCGACAATCAAGGAAGTTCTCCTGGAGATGGCAGAAATCGACCAATGCTGTCTGATCATCACTACGGGCGGAACCGGGCCTTCTCCGAGAGATGTTACGCCTGAAGCGACTGAAGCGGTTTGTGAGAAAATGATGCCCGGTTTTGGAGAGTTGATGCGTCAGGTCTCGCTGAAAAAAGTTCCGACGGCCATCCTCTCCCGACAGGTTGCAGGAATTCGCGGAAAAACATTGATCGTCAATCTACCGGGACAACCGAAAGCGATTCGTGAATGTCTGGATGCTGTCTTTCCCGCAATCCCCTACTGCATCGAACTGATGGAAGGGCCCTATCTGGAGACGAATCCCGAATTCATCACCGCGTTTCGTCCTGCCAAAAAATAACGGGGCTGTTCCTGTCCTCCCGATTCCGCGCGATTGGAATCGGAGCCAGCGTGTTTCAACTCGCCGATCACTTCTGCCGATCAATTCTGTCGACCAGGTCTACGCGGCAGCTCTGCGCTTCCGCTGTCCGAGAAGTAACGAGACGTTCCTGATCCCCGTTTGGTCTGCCCAATATTCCGTATTGCCTCGTTTTTAGGGTGACGATACGATACGCGCCCGAAAGCGGAAACAGACCCTTCAGATTGACAACCAGGTACAAGCATATCTGTGGTATTGGGAATAGAAACGACAACAGGGTTACTGAACACAACGACACTTGGCATAGACTGAATGTCGGGCAGGGGGCAGATACGGATCGATGACACTACAGACTCAGTGGAAGCAAAAGGTTCTTGACAGGAAATGCCTGATCGGTGTGATTGGGCTCGGCTACGTGGGTTTACCCCTAATCAGCGCCTTCTACAACAAAAAATACAAAACGCTTGGCTTTGATGTTGATGCTTCCAAAATTGAATCTCTTAACCAGGGTCAAAGTTACATCAAGCACATCAGTGATGAGGAAGTGACCAGTTGGCGCGAAAATGGGCAGTTTGAGGCGACCTGCGACCTTTCCCGTCTGTCTGAACCGGATGTTCTTTTGATATGTGTTCCGACACCATTGAGTGATAGCCGCGATCCGGATTTAACCTACGTAGAACAGACAACCCGGGCAATTGCCAAGGTCTTGCGTCCCGGTCAACTGATTGTGTTGGAGAGTACCACTTATCCAACCACAACCCGGGATGTCATGCTGCCGATCCTGGAGGAATCCGGCTTAAAAGTTGGTGAGGACTTTTTTCTTGCCTACAGCCCGGAGCGTGAGGATCCGGGAAATGTCGATTACACTGCGGCAGGAATCCCCAAGGTTGTGGGCGGGAATGATCCTGTCAGTCTGGATTTGGCAGTCGCCCTTTACTCTCAGGCAATTGTCAAGGTGATTCCCGTTTCCAGTTGCGAAGTGGCAGAAGCGTGCAAGATTCTGGAGAACACGTACCGGGCGGTCAATATCGCGCTGGTCAACGAACTGAAAATCCTTTTTGATCGAATGGGAATCGATGTTTGGGAAGTGATCAACGCCGCCAAAACAAAGCCGTTTGGTTTCCAGGCTTTTTATCCGGGGCCTGGTTTGGGAGGGCACTGCATTCCGATCGATCCTTTCTATTTGACGTGGTTGGCTCGCAAACAGGGATTGACAACCCGTTTTATTGAACTGGCGGGGGAAGTCAATTCATCCATGCCGGAGTACGTCATCACGCGGTTGGCAGAATTTCTGAACGAACAGTGCAAACCGATCAAGGGGAGCAAAATTCTTCTGCTGGGAGTTGCCTACAAAAAAGATGTGGATGATCCCCGTGAAAGTCCGTCGTTCATTTTGATGGAGGAACTTCTCAGCCGGGGAGCCGATCTTTCCTATAACGATCCACACATACCAACACTGCCCAAAATGAGGCATCACGATCTGCCTGCGATGGAAAGTGTCGAATTAACGGCAGAAGTGTTGAGCCGTCAGGATTGCGTCCTGATTGCCACCGACCATTCCGCCTACGATTACGAATTCATCACCAAACATTCCTCAATGATTCTCGATACTCGAAATGCCACCAGTTCTGTGGCTGATACCAAACATATTAAAAAGGCGTGATTTCTCTCCACTTTTTCAAACTGTTTTTCAAACTGGTTGTTCGGGGAGGGGGAGACTTGTGACCGATCCTCATCCGGCTGGTTCACGATTCGCCGACAAGAAACACGATTTATCTTCAAAAGAACAAAAAAAGAACAAAAGAAACAGGGCAGTGGCGGGTGCCCGGCAGGTTGTCATCAAGTAACGATTACAGATCATGGGAAAAAATTTAAGCTACATCATGCTCGGGCAAATGTGTAACCCTGTTGCCGGGCTGTTGACTCTTCCACTGATCCTGAAATTCTACGCCGTAAACGAAATCGGTGAGTATTTTTTCGCGGTTTCGTTTTGTGGAGTGATGGTTACCCTGGTCGCCATGGGGCTTGATACCGCTTTGGCTCTTGAAAAAAACGACCGGATTGCCAGTCACCTGCAGGCACTGGCGATACTCAGCGGCGCGATTATCGCCTCTTTTCTTGCTCCGCTGCTTTACACATTGCAGCCCTGGGCCTTTCCTGACTATTTCAACCCTCATGTGCTGTTGAATCTCGTTTTCGTGTCACTGGCGATATTCGCGGTGAATGCGGAAACCGTTGTCGTTGCCATGCAGATGCGAAACAACTCATTTCGTCAATTTGCCCTGCATAAACTGATTGCAACAATCGTTACGTTTACCGCTCAGCTTCTGTTGGCGGACAATTATCTCGGGATCAACGGACTGATCGTCGGCTTTGCTATCGGCCATTTCTGCGGAGCCCTGGCTGGCATGTTGAGGATCAATTTCAGAACCGGGCTGGGGATAATTTTCTCTCCCCCCGGCTTGAAAGAGAGTCTGCATGTTTTGAGCATGAAGCGGAAGTTCATATTTTTCACGATGCCATCTGCCTCGCTGGCACGATTCGGCAACGAAATGCCGGGGTTGCTGGTTCCTCTGTTTTTGGGGCCACAATATGCCGGGCTGTTCGCCGTCTGTTCGCGTGTACTGGCTTCGCCGGCAAGTATGATTGGTGCCACCATGGCGAAATTTTATCTGAGTTCCATCGCCAAACTGGAACGAGCGCAGAAAAAAGAATTCTTTCGGAAAACATTTGCTTTTATCGTGACCGTCGCGATCTGCCTGAGTTCGTATGTCGGCCTGCTGAATCTGTCGAAGGGGCTTCTCGGTCTCTGGCTGGGCGATATTATTCACCAGGTTCTGCCAATCGTGATGATCACATTCCCTTATGTTGTGGCTCAGGTTTGCTATCGGACGGTCTCTCCCGCATACGATTTTCTCAATATCCAAAGGACCAGGCTGATGTGTGTCGCCTGTGCCTGTCTTGTTCCGGGAATCACGTTTATTGTCGTTGCCTCTTTGGGAAGCAGCGAAAACACAACTTTGGGAGTTTACTCGCTCGTCAGGGCTGTTGGTTGTGTCCTGTTGATTTCCATTATTTTTGCAGAACTCATTCCGGAAAACCGGTTCAACAGTTTTCGCAACTGGTTTGGAGTGGCCAAAACGAAACAGTTGGATAATTCAATATAAGCCCGTTTCTATCACAAGCACGTTTCAATAAATACGTTTCCATAAGAACGGTTGCATGAGCACGATTGCCAGGGCAAGGATGCCGATTCGTCAGCATGTTTCAATCAGGAGGGAAGGTCTCCGGGTTGAACATATCATCGGTTTTGCGCTCGCCGGTTTCGCTTTGGTGGGAAGGTGGACTCCCGCGCGTGTCTCGAACAATGTATCATCGCAGACGATCCTTTCCGAACCACGCTTGTGGGTGCTGTTCTTTTCTTTCCTGCTTTTTTCTGTTCTGCTGACTCATGTCGGAGCACGGGGATATCGAAGACCGCGCATCAGTCCGGTCTACTCCAGGTCATTTCACGTCTGGCTGGTCTTCTGGGGCTATCTGATGCTGAGCATGACATGGTCTCCAAGCAAAATTCTGGCAGAAGATAAAGCCTACGAAATGCTGTTGGTTCTGCTGTTTCAGATACTGGTTTACAGCTACGGGCAACTATTCCGGATGAAATATCTGGTGATGGGGTTTTGCTTCGGTTGCCTGATGGTGACGGTTCCGATGGCAGTGATGGGAATTTTGTCGCCCGGTCAAATCCGCACCGGTGGACTTCTCGGCGGTGGCCCCAATGTTTTCGGCCGATTGATGCTGTACCTGACAATCTGTTCTTTCTATCTGTTGATCGAGAAAAAGAACAACCTGCTGATGAAGATGGTTTTTGCCGGCCTGTCGTTGCTTGGCGGCCTGCTGGTTGTTCTGTCCGGCTCCCGTGGTGCACTGCTTTCCCAGGCGGCTTCCTTAATGGTCTTTTTCACGCTTTTGAGAGCGTCGCTTTCCAAACGATTTTTTATTGTTCTCATGCTCGGGTGCGCGGCCATGATATTTCTGGAAACGACCGAAATGGGGAATCATGTCGTCGACACATTCACGGAACGGATTATCCACACCACGATTGAAAACAGACATCTGGCCGGTCGAGACTATCTTTTTGAAGCGGCATTTGAATACGGCAATGAACGCATGGTATTTGGAAATGGATTGAATTCATTTCGATTTCAGCAAGGCATCTATCCACACAACATATTACTGGAACTGTATTGCGAAACGGGCCTGGTCGGTCTGTTTCTATTTCTTTTCGCCTTGATGGTCTCTGCGTATGCGTGTCTGTACCGAAGAGAATTCATCAACCCGTTGATGGTCAGTTTATGGGTGGGGATATTTGTCGCCTCGAATTTCAGCGGCGACCTGTTCGACAGCCGAATGGTCTTCATTCTCGTCCCCATGTTGAGCAACGACTACGAATTTGCCCACAGAGTACATCCGAAAGGAAGCATCTCATGAATGGCCCCACGTTTATCGGAATTGGCGGACAAAAATGTGCATCGACCTGGCTGGCAAGCTGTCTGGCCCGACATCCTGACATTTTTGTTCATCCCAAAAAGGAGATAAAATATTTCAACGAAAAAACACAGGACTTCGCCCCGAATACCAATTTCGATCAGGCTGCCCAGTGGTATCTGTCGCATTTCGAGGGAACGGACCGGTTCACAGCTCGCGGAGAATTCACACCAGACTACCTGACATCAGAATCGGCTCCACAACGAATCCATCAAATGTTGGGAGAGGTGAAAATTCTCTGTATCGTTCGCAATCCTGTCGACCGGCTGCGTTCTCACATCCGCCACTGTATCAGACGCGGATTGTTGAAAGCTCCGCCCAACAATCTCGTCACCAAAAACAATCTTATCGATGCGATTGACGAATACCCCGGGTTGATCATCAATGGCCATTATGCACAGGGGCTGCATCGGTATATCGAGACATTCGGAAGGAAATCGATTCATGTCAGCGTCTATGAAAGAATTATTCCCGCTCCGCAACAGGGACTGTGCGAGATCTTCAATCACCTTGGGGTGAGCAGCGACTACAATTGCCATGATTCAGAAAAAGTTGTCGGGGCAGGATACATTCCACGAAGCGCCCTGCTGGAACAGATCAGAATCCGCATCTATCGGGTTGTATCCAGGCGGGCGCCATCCGTTCTCCCGCTTCTCAGAGCGACCCGTCTAACCGATTTGTACAAAAAATTGAACGGTAAAAATTCAAAAATCGAACTGACTCCGGAAGCAGTCGATTATCTGCACGACATCTATCGGGATTCGAACAGGCAACTGGAACAGATTCTCGGGTATTCGTTGCCGGAATGGAGTCATGGTCAGATCAGCTATCAAAGGAGTGCCTGATGCGCATCGTCTATATTCATCAATACTTCAATACACCTGAGATGTCGGGAGGGACGAGGTCTTTCGAAATGGCCCGTCGTCTGGTTGCCGCAGGACACGAAGTTCACATGGTGACATCCGACAGAAAGCAGGCCCCCTCTGCCGGGAAAGAATGGCGGGAAACGGTCGAAGCGGGTATTCATGTCCATTGGCTCCCGTGCCATTACAATAACCAGCTGACCATTCCCCAACGGTTGAAAGCCTTTTCCCGTTTTGCCGTGAAGGCGTGCCAGAAGGCGAAATCCCTGAATGGGGATGTTGTTTTCGCCTCCAGCACCCCTTTGACGATCGGGATCCCCGGCGTTTATGCGAGCCGACGCGGTAACGTTCCGCTGGTGTTTGAAGTACGGGATTTATGGCCAGCCGTTCCCATTGCCATGGGAGTTTTGAGAAATCCCGTCGCCTGTTTCGCGGCAAAGCGGCTGGAACGATGGATCTATCGACATGCCAGTGAAATTGTCGCTCTTGCCCCGGGTATGCGTGATGGAATTCTCGCTCAGGGAATTGCTCCGGAAAAAGTTCATGTGATTCCCAACAGTTGTGATTTCGATCTGTTCCGCGTGCCTGAAGAACTGGGAAAGGAATTTCGTTCCCGATACGAATGGCTTGGGAATAGACCGATGATCTCCTACACCGGAACGCTGGGACGGGTCAACAATGTCCAATACATGGCGCAAATTGCCTCTCATGCGTTGAAGATCAATCCGGAACTTCGTTTTGTTGTTGTCGGCAGCGGAGCCGAGCAGGAAGCGGTTGCAGCGGAGGCTCGAAGACTTGGCGTGCTCGATCTCAACTTTTTCATGCTGGGACAACTGCCGAAAAAGGAGATGCCGGCGATCATGTCTGCGTCGACAATCTGCACTTCCTTCGTTTCAGAAATTCCAATTTTGAAAGATAATTGTGCCAACAAGGTTTTCGACTCTCTGGCGGCACAGCGCCCCATCGCCGTGAATCATGGGGGCTGGCTGGGAGAGTTGATCGAAGAGCGAAACTGCGGTATTCAACTTCCTAATGCCGATGCTGCGGAGGCGGCTCAACTGTTCAACCGGAGGTTGACAGATGAAAAATGGTTGACGAACGCACGAAAAGAAGCCGTCCGCCTGGGAGAAGAACAGTTCAATCGGGATAAACTGGCGGCCCGGTTGGAATCGGTTCTGAGAAGAGCCGTGGGAGATGGCAGTCATGAACGACAGATAGAAAACGCAAAAAAAGCGGCGTAGATCTGCGTACTGATGTGATACACTGGTTATGATGACGAGCTGGTTATGATTGCCAGGCTGGCGCAACTGGCGGTGACTGGGTGGCGGGTATTGAATCCGTAGAGGTTCGAAACATGTGGTCAGGATGGTACGACGGCGGGACATGATATCGGCGGTATTAGATATTTTGCCGTCAGGGCAGAGCCTGAAAAGGCGATAGTTTTCAGGGATTAAAATGTTTTCCACTTGGGTACTCAATTCAATATTGCTTTGTGTCGGCGTTCTCGGGAGCATCTGGCTGTGGCCGGCTTGTGTGAATCGTCTTTACAGCTTGCCAATTCCCTGCAGTCGCCTTGATCGGCTTCGCAAGATACATGATGTCGCGATGCCTCTCGTCCCGATTCTACTTCTGGTAAGCGTGATACAACTCAGTCTCCAGCATCCGCAATCGACATCGGCTGCCGCTGTGATTTTGACGCAACCGGGCTGGTGGTCAATTCCCTGGGCATGCTCTCTGTTCGGATTTGGTGGCTTGCTGCTGACAATTGCAACCCGACTGTTCCGCGCCTCTCCTCCCGGTTATCAGGTCTGTTCCCGTGAAATAATCGATGTTGAAGAGGAACTCGGTTACCCTCCCCGGGGAGAGGGGCCACACCAGGGAATGTTAAAGGTGCCGGGCAACCAGATATTCACCTTTGAAGCGAACGAGAAAAAGTTCCATTTCCCGCGACTTCACAAAGACCTGCACGAGATCACGATCCTGCACCTGAGTGACCTGCATTTTATTGGTACAATCGACCGCCCCTATTTTGAGAAGCTCTGCGAACGGGCAGCGAGTTGGAATCCGGATCTGATCGTGTTCACCGGAGACCTGATCGATCGACAGGAACTGATTTCATGGCTGCCTCACACTCTGGGAAAGTTGCGTGCTCCGTTGGGCTGCTATTACATTCTGGGAAATCACGATTGGCATCTGGATTGTGGGCCGATCCGTCAGCAGATGTTGGAACTCGGCTGGCAGAACTGTGCAGGTCGTGTTCGGGAAACGAAGTATCACGACGGAATCATTCAGATTGGCGGTG
Source organism: Planctomycetaceae bacterium (assembly GCA_027000105.1). Lineage (GTDB taxonomy): Bacteria > Planctomycetota > Planctomycetia > Planctomycetales > Planctomycetaceae > Rubinisphaera. The sequence goes on from JALTOP010000141.1 coordinate 13,063, forward strand.
ACGAACGCCCCTGGATGGGACACGCCCCAACTTTTGATACCGAACAGGATAACGCATTCAAACTGCTGCTTTCGCACACACCGGATAACTTCCCGTGGGCACAACAACACGGAATCGACCTGATGCTTTCCGGACACAATCACGGGGGACAGGTCGTTCTTCCGATTATCGGGCCGCTTTATTCCCCCAGCAAATACGGGGTCAGATACGCGAATGGGGAATTCTACTCGGCTCCAACGACGATGCACGTTTCCCGCGGTGTTTCCGGGAAACATCCACTACGAATCAACTGTCGCCCGGAAATTACACTGATCCACCTGCTAAAAAAAACGGAAACCGTTGAAAGCAGAGAGGCAAAGACCGTTCTCGAAACTCCTCAGGTGTGTGCAGCAGAGGCGTGAGAGAACACACCGAAGACGGGATCCCGACATCATCTTCCCATGCCGCAATTTCCCGTGCCGCCGCCTTCTTTGCTGCCGCTTTTTTCGACAATGCTATCCTTGAAACTGTTACGGTAGGCTCAATTACCGACACCTTCGGATTGCTGGTGTGTACCAGCGGAATCGTTCAACCGGTGTTCCGAGTTTTTTTCGGTGCGGAAACGTGAACCCGGTAATTCGTGTGGCCGAGGGTTTCGTCAAGCTCCTTGCAGAGACTATCACTGACGGAAACTCCCAAAGTTGGAGCAGAGAGCGTGGTCCGAATGTGGAAGTCAGTATTGTCCGGGTCTGGCGTTTCCACGACAATTACAATACTTGTCTTGCCGGGGTATTTTTCAAGAACGCGACGGACTTTTTTCATATCTTCTTCGGTGTGAAAGCCGTGTCGAAACTTGATGGCCAGATGCTGGGTCATCTGTTTTTGTGCCGCCTCGATTGTCAGCAACCTGTTTACGACGATATTCGGCTCCCGTCCCCTGCGATCCACTCGTCCCTGGATGATGCAGATTTCATCGGGCACAACCATTTCCTGATAACGGACATAATCATCCGGCCAGAGGATACAGCGGACAATGCCATCGGAATCTTCCAGATCGAAGTTGACATACCTGCTGTTTCCGTTGCGAGATGGTTTTTTGGTCGTCGCCTTTTTGATGGCAGCGATCATTCCGCCAATCAGCACTTCAGAACCGTCCTCGATTTCTGCCAGTTCTTTCGTCGTATGCGAAACAAGCGGTGCCAACTGGTCAGCGAATTCCGCCAACGGATGCGATGTCAAATAGAAACCGAAAATTTCCTTTTCGCAGGTCAGTTTCTGCCCATGAGTCCAGTCCGGTGCATCGGGAATTGTCGGAAGCATTTCCTCATTTATTTCGTTTTCCTCACCGCCGCCAAACAGGCTGCGTTGTCCACGCTGTCGATCCTTGAATTTTCGGGCAGCCATCTGAATTGCCATTTCCACGCACATCATATGCTGTTCGCGATTGGGGCCGAATACATCGAGCGCGCCGGCTTTAATCAGAATTTCCAGAACACTTTTGGTGAGGATCTTCGGATCGACCCGTTCGCACAAATCGAAGATATTCTTGAAGGGGCCGTTTTTCTCACGTTCCTCGACAATTTCCAGTACGACATGCTCTCCCACTCCCTTGATGGCGGCCAATCCGAATGAGACGGCATCGCCAACAACTTTGAATTCGACGTGGGACCTGTTGATATCGGGGGGCAAAATATCGATATTCATGCGCCGACAATCGTCGGTGTGCTCTGAAATGCGATCGGAATTTTCCATCCCGCAGGAAAGCAGCGCCGCCATGAACTCGGGGGGATAGTGCGCTTTCAAATAGGCTGTTTGATACGCGATCGCGCCATAAGCCGTGCTGTGCGACTTGTTGAAACCGTAACCGGCGAATTTTTCGATCAGTTCCCACAACGTCTGGGCCACCTTCTGATCCATGCCCTGTTCCCGGGATCCTTCGATGAACTGGTCATGGAAAACCGCGATGATATCGAGCTTCTTTTTGCTGATGGCCTTGATGCATCGATACGCGGAAGAAAGTTCGATTCCTCCGACGCGATTGAGAATCCTCATCACCTGTTCCTGATAGACCATCACGCCGTAGGTCTCTTCAAGAATTTCATCCACAATCGGGTGCACCGTTGGTACCGGCTGCCGACCGTGTTTGACTTCGACGTACGTTCCCACCATCCCCCCTTCCAGAGGGCCCGGGCGGTACAAAGCCGAGGTCGCAATGATGTCCTCAAATTTGTCCGGCTTCATTTTGGTCAGCAGATCGCGCATCCCGCCCGATTCCAACTGGAAAATACCTTTCGTTTCTCCCCGCTGCAAAAGCGCGAACGTTTTTTCGTCATCGAGCGGAAAATCGATGGGACGCATGGTAAAATCGGGATGGGTTTCTTTCACATTTTTCACGGCTTTGTCGAGAATGGTAAGATTTCGCAACCCGAGAAAGTCCATTTTCAGCAGACCAGCCCGCTCCACGTCGGTCCATTGGGTGATGATATCCGTCTTGCCCGTGATGCGCTGCAGCGGAACATATTCATCGAGACGCCTGTCACCAATGACAACACCGGCCGCGTGCGTTCCTACATTTCGGGCCAGTCCTTCGAGACTGTTGGCGTAATCGAGCATCTCCCTGATTTGCGGATCCTGCTCATACTGTTCTTTCAATTCGGGAATGGTGTCGATTGCTTCCTGAAGTTTGATCCCCAGTTGCTCCGGTATCATCTTGGCAATTTCGTTGACGCGATGCAGGGGAACATCGAGAGCCCGTCCGACATCACGAATGGCCGCCTTGGCCTTGAGCGTGCCGAAGGTGCCAATTTGAGCCACACTTTCCTCACCATACTTCTCTTTGACATAATCGATCACCATTTGCCTGCGGTCTCTGCAGAAGTCGATATCGATATCGGGGGCTTCCGAGCGGCTCGGATCGAGAAAGCGTTCAAAAAGCAGATCGTATTTGATCGGGCAGACATCCCCCATACCGAGCAAATACGCGACCAACGCTCCACAGGCAGAACCACGGGCGGTGCATGGAATACCCTTCTCCCGGGCAAAATGGACAAAATCCCAGACGATCAGGAAGTAACTGCTGTAGCCCATTTTTTCGATCACAGCCAATTCCGTCTCAAGCCGATCGAGATAGATTTGATCGGGATCATCGCCGTATCGCCATTTGATCCCTTCCAGGCACAGTTCGCGCAGATAGTCGACATCGGTCTTGCCGGCGGGGGGAGTGAAAACGGGAAAGTGACGGGCTTTCAAATCGAGTTCGATATCGCAACGGTCCGCAATTTCCTGACTGCGGGAAACGGCTTCCTCACAGTGTGGAAAGGCGGCATACATTTCTTCGGGCGTCCGCAAATGAAACTCATTGCTGTCGAGTTTCATCCGCTTTTCATCGTTGATGGTAGTACGCGTGTTGACGCACAATAGAATCTCGTGAGCCGGGGCATCTTCCCTGTTGAGATAATGAGCGTCGTTTGTTGCAACCAGCGGGAAGCCAAAACGATTCGCCAGATCGATCGTGCGATCCATGCACTCCTTCTGTATTTGTACTCCCGAATCCTGAATTTCCAGATAGAGTCGATCTCCAAAAACTTTTTCGTACCAGCGCAGCAGTTCTTCGGCCTGATCCTGTTTGTCAGCCAACAGGTAATGAGAAAGTTCACTGGAGGCACAGCCAGAAAGACAGATGATCCCTTCGCTATGGTCTTCGAGCAACTGCTTATCGATGCGGGGCTTGTAGTAGAACCCTTCCAGATAGGCGACCGAAGCCATCTTGACGAGATTTTTGAAACCGACCTTGTTCTGTGCCAGCAGCGTCAAATGAAAACTCGCTTCTTTCATGCGCGACGCGCTGCGATCGGTTCGCTTCCCCGGTGCAATATAGGCTTCATAACCGAGAATCGGATTCACCTCGGCAGCTTTGCATTTCTGATAGAACTCAAGCGCACCGAAAAGGTTCCCGTGATCGGTGATTGCCAACGAATTCATCCCGTTCGCCTTCACTTTCTCAAGCATATCGGGAATACGGTTGGCTCCATCAAGCAGACTGTAATGGCTGTGGCAGTGCAAATGGGCGAACGGACGGGACTCGGCAGCAGATTCTGAGCTCATATCGATCCTCAAAGAGCGAAAGCGGTTCCATCGAAAGCGTTCCCCCAACTGGAGAACAATTCCATTCTATCGACTGAATCGATTCCGACAAGAGACCCCAGCACGGCTGGTCTGTTCTGACCACCGTAACCAAAATGAGATTTTCAAAAGTTTTCGCACCGTTCGTAAGCTTTAACCGTAGACTTTAACCGTCAGTAGTACAAATCGCCTCTGCAGACTGAAAAATTGATGCTCTTACCCGATCGAGACCGGGCAAAAGGGGGGAATAAAAAGAAAATCGACATCCTGACACCTTCTCGGCTACTCTCGCCCTCGGTTCACTTGTAACAGTTCACCCGTAACAGTTCACCGCCTGGCTCAGGACGGAAACAGCATTCGACCCGGAATCAGTAATGGTCGAATTCAAACATGTTGAAGTTTTGGTGACACCGCGTTAGCATGATGCACGTTAGCATAAAGCAGAGGTGGGAACCGGGGCATTTGTCTGTTTTGGTTGGTTCATTGGCAGGTTCATCAGTTGGTTCGTTCGGGTTACTTCAACTGATTCTGGTGGTTCTGGTCGGTTTCAATCAATGGGGGCGTTGGGGCACCCCCGGTTGAGACGGCATCTCTGGTCGAGACCGGGTTGCGTGCCCTGCTGCGGTGGTTGTTTGTCAGGATCATTTCAGACCATTACCAAACCGTCCCACATTGATCCAGGTTACAAGGGGAATCGATGCTTTTTCTCAATTCTCGCCAGCCGGTATTAATGTTTCTATTGTTGCTGCTATTCGGCACTGTCTCGGAAGCGGGGCTTCCCAAGCTGACGACCCTCAGTGATGCGAGCATTCAATACGATGTGCCTGCCAGGCATTATGTGGTTCTTCGTCGCGGAGAGATCGAGGCGATCATCGCCGACAACAGTGCCATCGATGACGAGGTACTCCCCCAACATCGTGCAGGCTACAGCGGGCTTGTCTCGCTCACACATTCCAGGCAGAAGCGGAATATTTTCGTGCCAGGGATTGCCGGGCTGAACTTCGAACATATTCACGACGGGACGACTCAGGATCGCAAAATTCTTTTTGAACCGCGCCACGCGCCGATGGAATTGCGCGTCATTAACGATCATGTCGCGGAGTTGTATCAGGCTCCTACTCCGCATTGGGGACTCGAAAGCTGTTTGCGTTACGAACTGCTTGATAACGGCCTCATCGAAATGACATTCGAATGTATTCCCCGTCGTGAGACTTTCAAAAATGGTTACATCGGGCTGTTCTGGGCCAGCTATATTCATCAACCCGAATCGCCTGATATTCATTTTAAGGGAATGAAACAGGGAGATAAAAACGAAGGCGTCGAAACCGGCAGCAGCAAAATCGGCTGGATTCGCGGTATCACTCCCGCACACGGTACGCAGGCCACACACCTCGGAATTGACGATCATCGAACGTTCAAACACGATCGGGATTTCCCGCTTTCTCTTGTTTTCAACCGTTCCAATTATCGCTACGCGCAACCCTGGTATTACGGCGTCAGTCACAAGATGGCGCTCGCTTTCCTGTTTCGTCCGCAAGACGAAATTCGCCTGACACAATCTCCATCGGGAGGAGGCAAGGGGAATCCTGCCTGGGATTTCCAGTTTTTTATTCCGGGTTACAAAATCAATCAGCGATATCAAATGGTGATGCGGGCGATGTATCTTCCTTTTGAATCGCCATCCCAAATCGAGAATGCCGTCTATCCCGCCCGGTTCGATACAGCCACAACCGATTTTCCAGCCGAGTTGGTTCAATTCACCCCGGCAACATGCAACCCTGTTTTTACCGCTCAGGGAGAAGGGCACTGGGATGTCAAAATTCGTGAACGGGGTTGGATCATGCGGGAAAACAACCAGTATCGCATGTGGTACACCGGTTACGATGGCACCCGCGAAGGCCAAAAGATGCTCGGTTATGCGACCTCACAAGATGGACTGAAATGGACTCCCCACCCCGGGAATCCGATTTACCGCAAGCATTGGGTCGAAGATATGATGATCGTCAAACAGAACGGCACCTATTACATGTTTGCAGAAGGGGTGAAGGATCAGGCACACCTGTTGACATCGGAAGATGGACTGGAATGGAAAAGAACAGGCCCACTTGATATCCGCCGAACCGACGGACGCCCCATCAAGCCGGGGCCGCGAGGCACTCCTGTCGCGTGGTACGAAAATGGAACCTGGTATCTGTTTTATGAACGATACGATCAGGGTATCTGGCTGGCAACATCGAAAGAGATGAAAGTTTGGACGAATTGGCAGGATGAGCCGATCATGCTTCCGGGGCCGGGAAAGGCTGACCGCGACCTCATCGCGATGAATCAGATCATCAAATATAAAGGCCACTATTACGCGGTGTACCACGGGACAGCCATCAATCCGGATAAATCGAAAAAAAATCTGTGGTCGACCAACATCGCCAAATCCGACGACCTGATACATTGGCAGAAATACAAAAAGAATCCGCTGCTGCCGATCTCAGAAAACAAATCGAGTGGTATTCTCGTTCACGATGGCAAGAGATTCCGTCTCTACACGATGCACGGAAAAGTCGATGTCCATTTCCACTGCGAAAACGGGACACCCCAGTGAAACCGTAATTGTCCCTGATTCCCCGGTTCGAGGAATGTAAATGAACAGAGCCGCGATTATTTGCTTTTTTGGTTTCTTGCCGATTTGATCTCTTTCAATTGCTGAAATTCCGGTCTCTTTTTGTAGTAGTCATCCAGTGGATAACATCCGGAGATCAGCCCGTTGCGCGGCCCGGTTGTGCAATCGCTGAAGGTTCTGCAGATTTTCTTTTTCGCCCGGTAATCTTCCCCGCGAAGTACCTGTGCGGGAAGTTGCCATTGACTGAGCAACAAGCGACCAATTCCGACAAAATCGACATCTCCCCGCCTGAGAACAGCTTGGGCAACATGCGGCAGATACTCCTGAAAATAGGTGTAGGCGGTTCCCACCATCGCCAGGTGAGGAACAGCTTTTTTGATCTCCGCTACGGCCTGAATTTGTCGAACGCATCCCGCAAGCGGATCTTCAGGGGGCTGGTATCCATCGGAAGGTGGGAAATAGGCCGGACGCTGTATGTGTGGATTGTAATAGGGAGAACCGGCGGAAAGATTCACCAGCGTCACCCCCCATTCGTCCCGCATCCGTCTCAGCAACTCGATCGGTTCTCGCAAATCAACTCGAAGTGGCGAATCCCGTTTGCAACCGAAGCCTGTGTATTCTTTTCCCTCGTATTTCATCGGCTCTCCCACGCCGGGGCGTCCCGATTTTTCATCCATTCCAGAAGGCTGATACGGCAGAGAATCGAACAGGGAAAGCCGCACCCCTATTTGCAGTTCAGGCGATGTCGCACGAATTCCTTCGCAAATTTCGCGAAGAAATCGGGTTCGTCCGTTAAAATCGCCACCGTATTTACCGGGACGTGTGAAACCGGAAAGCAGTTCGTGCCCCAGGTAACCGTGACAATGTTTGATATCAACAAACTGAAAACCGATCCGCGAGGCAATTCGGGCTGCCTGGATGTACTTCTCGATCAACTGTTCCAACTCGGCGTCACTGATGATAACGGAATCGTCGTCAGGAGAGAGACCAATTCGCTGATCCAGCAAGGGATGATGGTAGGCGATTCGTGGTTCCAATCTCTCTTTCCGGTTCGGTCTGCAATAACGTCCGGAGTGTGTCAACTGTAGTCCGACAAACAGGTCGTCGCAGGAATTGTTTCCGAAGTTTTTGACATGAGCCCGCTTTAGCACACTAAGCAGTTCAGCCAACGAGGATTCATTATCCGGATTGATCATCAATTGATTTGGGTTCGCCCGTCCTTCCGGAACAACCGCCACCGCTTCACCCCCCCAGATCAGTTTGCAGCCCGATTCACCAAAATTGTTCCATCGTCGCAAGGTATGTTCACTCGGCTGTCCTGAAAGCGTACCGTCCCACCCTTCCATCGGATGGACTGCCCAGCGGTTTCCGACCAAAAAACTTCCCACCTGCAACGGTTGGGCCAAAGGGGAACCTTGTGACTGGCTGAGCGGCTCATCATCAACGGGTAGGTCAAGCCCGAGTTGTGAAAGGTAGTCTCGAAATTCGTCAACTGTTTTCATCGATGCAATACGTCGATACGCCATGTGATCGTCACCGTTCAGTTAAAGAGTGAGGGCGTTGGCAAGTGCAGACGGCTCAACTTTCCGTCGCCGTTCAACCAGGCACAAATATATGCACAAACAGGGGGCATTGGTGCGAAATGGATGAAACAAAACAGTCCGATCCAGGTAGCGAGCCACCACTGGCGAGCCACCATGAAACAGCGTATGCCCGCCCGGATCATTTCGCAACAGATGAAGCAGGATAAAGCAAAGCGGTAACCAGAAACCCGTGGCTCATTGCAGCGCGAAGTTGGTTCCTGTTTGCCCGCCATCTGCGCCGCGGTTGACCGTTCGATCTGCAACATCTGGTGTTTCCGCTCTTCAAGGAACGCACCGACATTGAGAACGCACGGGGTGTCGAGAACGCACGGGCATCAACGTGTTAATCGAACAGGAGCCAGACCGGTAACGGTGATGAGATCGCCCTGCAAGGCGGCATTTTTTTGGCGAGGCCCATAAACGCCCATCGAACGGCCGAGGTAGCGACTCAAATCAATACCAGGACCAGGTTGCAGGTAAGCGAGAAACTTTCCACTGGGGGAAATCAGCACAAACTGCGGGCCGGGAACCTGCGTCCCCGATCGATCTCTGTACTTGAGACGTTGAATAATCCCCGCTCCTGAAAAGGCTATCTTGTCTCTCGTATGCTGCTGGACATAGGGAATCGGCTGCGGTGTGGGGGGGCCGTTTTGTCGGGCGAGGCTTCGCCAGTCCGGGGGAAACCGGGATGCCCCGGATGATGGTGGTGTCCCCGTTGATGGGAACGCTTCTTGTGAAGGGGGTGATGTTGCAGTCGTTTCAACGGGAGTGGGGGCCGGCCCCAAATCGGGCAGAAAACCGGTTTGTTCCTCGATCACAGAATCGGAAACAGGTTCGGGAAAAGAGATTTCTTCCCCGACACCGGGAGAGGGAGGAACAATCGACTCGGCGTTGGCATACTGCGCCTCGATTTTCTGCTGCATCGAAAGCAGTTCGGCATCCTTCCGTTCGGTGGCGGATGT
>JALTOP010000142.1 GCA_027000105.1 Planctomycetaceae bacterium
CTCCCTGATCCCGGTCTGACTGTTTCAGATCGGACGGCACTTTTTAATCGACCAGTTCAACCCGATTGTGAAAGTCAACATGATTGGGCAACCCAGTCAGATAGAGGCGGATGGGTAACCGTTTGTCGGTGCCGGTTACTTATCGAGCAGGCCCTTTACTTCCTTCTGGTATTTTTTGAATTTTTCATCCAGGGGGCTGGGCTCTTTCATTTTCTTTTCGAGCATCGGAATCAGGCAGTATTTCCCACCGAAAAAGAGTTTCTGCTTCAAAGGTTTTTTGGCTCCTGCTCCCGCCCTTTCCAGTTTATCGACAGTTTCCTTCAGTTCTGGAACAACTTCCTTGGCGAGGGTTGTTAACCGTCCCGGGTTGTCCTTACGGGCTCTTTGAATCTGGGCATAAATTTCCTGATAGCGTTCATATATTTTTTTATCATTCGTTCTGGTAAACAGGGAGGGAACGAAATAATAGAGTACGCCGAGTACAACCACGACACCGATTGCACCGAGCACCCTGGCGTCGAGTAGATTCTTCAATCCGCCCAGATCCATCTTTTCCCGGGCCTGTTTGGTTTTCTTTACTTTTGGTGGCGGTCCCGGTTTGACAGGCGGTTTGTAGGTTGCGGTCGATGCAGAGGTCGCGGAAGTCCCGCTGGCAGCCGAAACAGACGGCGTTACTGCAGGCTGTGCGTCCTCTTTCTCTTCCCGTCTGCTTTCAACGACCGGTTCTTTCACCTGTTCGCCAAGCCAGGCATTGAGTCGTTCTGCAACTTCCCTCTTTCTTTTCGTTTCCGGGTCTTCCTGTGGTTCTTCCCCGGCAGCATCTTTCCCGGTTGTTTCATCCGATGCTGTTTCCATATCCTGAGGGGTTCCCTTTTCGGGAACAATTGGGGAAACATTATCGGAGACAGGATGTTGGGGACGTGCGTCGGAAAGAATGTGATTCAGTTCTCCGCCGACAACCTGAAGGTCTGAAGGATCTCCGGTTGCAGCAACATTTCCCCCTTGTTGATCTGGGGCATGAAACTCTGCTCCGCCGCCGAGTTCGAAATCGGTTTCCATTTCCGGAAACAGCCCTGCAATTTCACCAGCTGTCATCCATTCACCTTGAGCGGAATGACGGATACGATCTTCCGGACCAACTTCTTCACAAGCCACCAGATGTACCAATTCCTCGAAAGGGAAGGGCCCCATTTCCTGCCCCAGCACTTCAGCGTACCACTGATCCTCATTCTGTTGGGGGGTCGTGTGGTCTTCCCTGGCAATAACAAAATCATCAATGGAAGGTGTCGCATCCTCGTCCGGTTCTTCCGGAATGGAAGCGGCGGGTTTTTCCGAGACGATTTCCAGATTCAAGTCATTGAAGTCATTGGCTACTTCAAGATCGTCTCTCTGTTCCGTTGTCATTGACTGGCGGTCAGGAGATTCGGAACTTTTGTTTTCTTCAGACATGGGGGCTATTTCAATTCGGGTTGATAGTTAAGCAAAACAGTTTACGGCGGTGGTGGCGGCTGTCCATAATTCCGTCAACAACAGACCTGTCATTGCCCAGGTCGCGACACCAGAGCCAGTATAACATACGCAAGAAAAACATTAAGGTTGTGAGCCTGCATATCACTCAGGGAGCTTCGTCAGGGAGCAGATACGGCAGAATGATCAGAACTGTCTGTCTGTGTAGTGTCCGGAGTGTTATTCCAGGCATCCTGCAGCTTGGAGCACAGTTCACTCGAACGATCGAAAATGTCCAGTTCCGCAAAGAAGAGCAGGGCCAGAACAGACTGCCCGGCTTGGGCGATTGTTTCTTGTTGTAAATCGACCCAGTCCGATCGGATGGATTGTTCCTGCCAAAATTCTGCGTGGTCGATTAACGGAATCTGATTCACGACCGCGACTTCACGAACCAGGTCGCAGAGTATCCTTGCCGATTCGATAGAACTATTATCAGACAGCAACATCGGAAGTGGTGGCGTCTGAAAAACCGGCTCGGAACCGTTTTGTCGCAGGAAGTCCGCCAATTCCTTCAGCTTGTCGGAGTATTGATGGGGAGATTGGGAGGCATCCTGCAAATCTGCCTTTCCGGGAAGCAGGAATGCGACATCGGGGTGGCACTGTGATAATCCCTGGCGGGCAATTTTCGCTATTTCATTCAGCGAGGCATTTTTGACACCCGCATTGACGATTAAATCGGGAAACCGACGAAGTTCCCACCGCAAACGATGGCGAAACATCTCTGCATACCCCGGTTTACCGCTGTGTCGCAGCCAGGCTGTCGTTTCGTCCCCAAGAAACATCCAGACACGCGGCTGCTGCTGATGTAACCATCCACGTATTTGCTGGATTCCCCGGGTTGACCCCGTCGGGCTTTGATCCAGATATTCCGAGAGACTCCATTTCGAGAGTTGCCTTCCCCTCGGCGATGAAATGTCGGGAGATTCTTCACGATTCGCCAAGTCCGTTCCAGTTGACGGCTCTTGAGGTGGTAACGCGGCGTCATCAAGAACCGATGTGGGATCGGATTCCGTGGAGGAGACCGGCTTTGAATTGATTGAAGGAGCGAACTCACATTCAACTTCGGGGAAATCAGCCAGCAGGGCAGAACCAGTCGCTGCACCGCTGACCAGGTTCGAAGCAGCTCCGCGCAGAGAATCAGAGGAGAAACGGCGCATGTTCAGCGCCTCTGCAGAAGCGTTGATACTTTTGAGTATTTCCGGATCAAGCAGAATCTGCTCATCGAAATGGACGTCATCCATTGATGGGCAAGCTGCCGAGTCGTACGAGACCAGCAGCAAGCGACGGCGGCGCGAGTATCTCGCTAATCGATTATGTATTGCTCCGTAAGATGATCGCACTGCGTACTCCGATCAGGTAAATCATTGTTCCCTCCATCACACCTAAAATATGCCTTTTTGTGAAGGGAAATCGGACCGATCCCGCCATTTTTCCCAGAACGGATTGTCCTGGGTTTCCGATCATGACAGTTTTCTCGCTTTGTTGAACAATACGAGCGTGGAAGTGTGTATACATGCGTGGTTTTATGATGAAAAAACGTCTTCCAACGCTTGGCGCATGACGGCTGGATCGGGATCAACTCCAGTCCAGAGTTGAAAGCCAATGACACCCTGGTTGACAAGCATTCCGAGTCCATCAAGAACATTGCAACCAAGTTCGCGTGCCTGTTTGATTAACCGGGTTTCCGGCGGATTGGAAATCACATCGGCGACGATCATTTTCGGATTGATTGTTGAAGCATCGATCGGAACGCGGGCATTCACATCCGGGTATAAGCCAATCGATGTCGCATTGATCAGCACATCGGTACCCTCCGGGATTTTGTAATCACCTTCCCAAAGAGCAAACCTGGCCTGAACAGTTTTTTTTTCGCGGACCTTCGTGTTGAGCAATTCAACAAGCGATTCTCCTCGTTGAGCCGTCCGGTTGACAATGGTGATTTCTTCCACATCGGCCAAGGCCAGTTCCACTGACATGGCACGGGCCGCTCCCCCCGCTCCAAGCATCACAACTTTCTTCCCGGCCGGTTCACACAGTTCACGGAGTGATTGGACGAATCCCTTGCCATCAGTGTTTTCGCCTACAAGTTCATCGCCCTGACGGACAATACAGTTGACAGCGCCCATCAATTCGGCTGCTTCGGAAAGGCGATCCAATAACGGAATGACGGCTACTTTATGCGGAATGGTCAAGTTGCCTCCACGGAAATTCATCGCCCTCATTCCACGGACGGCATCACCGAGATCCTCGGGAAGTACCTCGATCGTCAGGTATCGCCAATTCAGGCCGTGGTGCTGATACGCCGCTTCAATCATCGCTTGGGTCGGGTTTTCTGCCACGGGATGGCCAAACACACTGGTCAGTTCCTGTTTGAAATTCAATTCTGCCATTTTTCAACTCTCTGAAATTCCAATAATACTTCAGTTGCCCGGTTGCGCGCCTGCCGGTTGAACCGGGTTAGAATCTTTCAATACGGTATGCGTGCCGGCAGCATGCGTGCAGTTCGCCCACATCACTCCATCCAATAGAAACCGCCTTCTGATTCGGCATCGATTCATAGCAGTTTTTGGAGCCTTCTTCCAGCCTTGCCGGGATGTCAATTGAGGCATCGAACCATTTTCTATTCCATGATGGCGTTCGATCGTTCCCTTATTTCCATCCTTTTGCATTTCGTAGCTTCCGCTCGAACTGATATGATATCTACACCGCCGTAAACAGGCATCGAGATGCGGAATGTAATTCTTTGAATATCGTTTCGGTTTCGGTGACCGATAAAACCCTGTTGTAGGGAGATGATATCGAGGAGATTGCGGCGTGAAATCGGAAGCCCTGTAACCTTCACAATCTGGAAATGATCGGAAAATGACTGTGCTGAAACAACCTGTCTGTCAACGTGTTGCTATTGGAGGAGATCATGCAGGCTTTCCGATGAAGGAGATGGTCTGTGAGCAATTATCACATCTCGATTTGACAGTGATCGATTGTGGTGCCCACGATGATTCTCCTTCTGATTTTCCCGATTTTGCGGAAGCAGTCGGGCAGGAGTTGATATCTGGAAGGGCTGAGCGGGGTATTCTGGTTTGCGGTAGCGGCGTTGGAGTGAGTGTGGCAGCAAACAAAATTCCGGGGATACGCGCCAGTCTGTGTCACGATACCTACTCGGCTCATCAGGGAGTCGAGCATGATGACATGAATGTGCTATGTATTGGTGCCCGTGTGATTGGCCCTGCTGTTGCCTTTGAGATCGTGGAGGCGTTCCTTTCTGCCAGGTTCTCTCCTCAGGAAAGACATCAGCGTAGAGTGGATAAAATTCTTGAAATTGAAAAAAAAGCCCTCAATGGCGGATATCAGCGCCCCCCTCAACCAAATTGAACGGCAGGTATCCATGATGACATCCGTTTTGACATCGCCAGTTGGCCCGAATGTTTCCGTATGTTGAAGTCCGAGCGACGTGGCGTTAGCATGAAGATGTGGAGTTCGAGTGATTCGCTCAAAAGGGGGGACGCTGGTATTCCCGTTCGGCGAACTGGACGAAGCAGATTTCATCCCCGCTCCATTGAACGTCAGCAGAAACTGCTTTGGCTGTTACGCAGGGCGGTTAGCGAGAACCTGACAGGAAATTATTTCATTTGTTGTGAACTTTAAGGATTTCGAGAATGAACACAAGACGATATATGATGATCCCTTTTTACTGCCTTTTCGTGGTGACACTTTCAAGTTCTTCCCTTTTGTGTGCGGCTGACAAACAGGAAGCAAAAGGGCTTAATGTTCCGCCCGATGGGTTTTGTGCCCTGTTCAATGGCAAGGATTTATCGGGATGGATCGGAATGAACTTTCACCAGATAAAAGGCGGGCCAGCCGCATTCAGAAAGATGGACGCCCAGACTCAGAAGGAAATACTGGAGAAGAATTGGAAGGATGTGCTGAAACATTGGTCGGTCGACCATGGGGAACTCGTTAATGATGGGCATGGTGTTTATCTGACGACAGCTCAGGATTATGGGAATTTTGAATTGTTACTCGATTATAAAACCGTTCCGAAAGCAGATAGCGGAATCTATCTGCGTGGTTGCCCGCAGGTTCAAATATGGGATACAACCAAAGAAGGCGGCAAATGGAACCTCAAGGCAAATCTGGGGTCCGGCGGATTGTACAACAATAAGGGGGAAGGCAAACTGCCGTTGGTTCACGCGGACAAACCTTTTGGCGAATGGAATCATCTGAGGATCATCATGAAAGGGGAGAATGTAACCGTTTACCTCAACGACAAACTTGTTGTCGATAACAAAAAAATGGATAACTTCTACGAAAGGGATAAACCAATTTACAAAACTGGCCCCATTCAGTTACAGACCCACGGCGGGGAAATTCGCTTCAGAAATATCTTTCTGAAAGAGTTGCCATAAGTTCAGTTTTGCTAGTCTCGCTTTTCACAACTGGCTATCTGCGTGGTCAAGATAATAGCGAGGCGCCGGCGATAAAAAATGCCCGTGGGAAGAATGGGCAAAGTGGGGAAATGTAAGGTGCAAGGAACCGAGCGAAAAGCACGGCCAATTGGGCGGGTTCCTTGTCCCATTTTTTCAAAATCACGGAAAAAAAACGAACAGACTTGCCAAGTATCTTCCGGAATGATATCAATTCCGTCCGCACCTTGCAGGATGGATCCTGTAATGGCTGTTTACGACAGTTAATGAATCAATTTGTGTTTCGGTAGTTGCAGGTATTTTTTCATTGAAGGGTCTCATGGATGAGTTGTCTTGCGATTTATCGCCCCGGCGATCATGTCACGGAAGAAGCCCCCGCTACAATCCCTTTCCCCAAAATTTACAAAGTAGGGAAGCGCTGCGATCATAATAGAGCTCTTGACAAAACTGTTGAGCGGGCAAAACTTGTTTACGCCAATCGTTGCTGTCGGGACTGCGGTTCCGTTGCAGTTGTACCTCTCGAATTGAATGATTCGTTACTAAACGCTTCGCTTCAACCAATTCCAGGGTCTGCGACGATTGTCGGGTTTCGCTGCAACAGTTGTTTCCACGAATGGCCGGCCAAAGAGTAATTGTCGTTGCTTGTCGTTTCAGGCAATTATCAATCCGGCAAGGTAGCTCCGGTAAGGCGAATAGCAACCCGGTTCCAAACAGGCTCCGACTCCGACTCTGCGAAGGGGACTATTCCTTTTTGTCGAGTTCGCCGGTGATGTTTCGAATCACTTCCAGGCAGTTGGCGTTGGCCGGGATCGTTTCGTTTTTTGAATTCAGGAATTTGGACGATCCCGCACACTTGCCGTAACTGCGGGGGAGCATTTTAAGCGGTTTTATTTTTCCTGAATTTGCAGCGGGTGGGAAAATGGTAATTTCCGCTTTGGGCATGTATTGGCAAACACGCGGCCTTTTTTTACCGGCGGCTTCATCTGCATCCCCAATTTTTTGATTGACCGTCGTGCTGTAGTATTCGGTAAACATGCTCGCATTTCGACCGAGTCGCCCCCATTTCCGGGGCACGAGTATTTTTCCGATGGGGGTTTCCTTTCCGGTGGAATAGTCGATCACCGAGCCTTGCCACCAGATTGCGTTCTGCCCGACATCAATCTGCTTTGTTTCCTGAATACGGAATCCGTATTTGACACCCTGCTTCCACGGATATTCAATTTTGCAACTCCATCCCTTTCCTTCATGCCCGTAGGGGGCGGCGTAACTGTTTTTGCCGATGGGACGCCCATCAAGGCTGTTCCAAATCGAAAAAATGGCGATTCGAGTCCGTTTGACAAATCGGTTGTGCGCAGGATCAGCGCGAAGTTTGGGGGCTGTATTCGCACTGGAAACCGAACCGACAGTCTGAATCCCAAAGTACCCGTCGACACCGTTTCCGGTATTGGCGAAAGCAAACTGATTTGCCCAATAATAGCCGATGTAATTATCTGTTCCGCGAATCGACTGCGGAATATCATACCGATCAAGCCGATTGCCGGGATCACGATCGACCCGTATGAAAAACTCAAGATCGCGATATCCCCTATGCCCCCCGACAACCGGTTCCTGCGGGAACTGATACGAAATACTGGCCAGGCCCCCTGGACGGGTTCGCCAATACGGACTTTCCGCGCGGCAATTATGCTGTAAAACAAGCAGGATCAATATCGGCAGGTAACGGGAGAGCTTATTCATCAGAAGCGAGCATCCAGGGAGCGAGGTCAAGATTGTATTCACAAATTTCCTCAGGACTGAAGTAGATTTCAATTTCACGGGCAGCTGCATCCGGGCCGTCGCTGCCGTGGATCAGGTTCATCTGTCGGGAAGAGCCGAAATCTCCCCGGATCGTACCCGGGGCTGCCTCGCGCCCGTTTGTACTTCCCATCATACTACGCATGACTGAAATCGCATCGGGGCCTTCAACGATAAAAGCAATCACCGGGGCGGCTGTAATGAAGGCTTCGAGATGGGGATAGAACGGTTTTTCCACATGCTCCGCATAATGCTTCCTGGCGAGTTCCGGTGTCACCCGCATCATTTTCAAGCCGATAATTTTGTAGCCTTTTTCTTCAATGCGTGTCAAAATCCGTCCTGCCAAACGGCGTTGGACGGCATCCGGTTTCAACAGAAGGAGAGTTCTTTCGGTGGCCATAATGTTTTAATTTCTTCCTGTTTCTTTCTGTGTACCAAACGGGTAAGATCCCTTGTGTGGATCATAATCCAGTTAAAATGTTTCTTTCGCAGCACTTCGTCACCGGGGTTCACGCGAATTGGGCAAGGATTGAATCGACAAAATCATCAAACAGATATCTGCTGTCGTGTGGTCCTGCGGAGGCTTCCGGATGGTATTGCACCCCGAAAACCGGTAATGTTTTATGTCTGATTCCCGAAACGGTGTTGTCATTCAGGTTCAAATGGGTGACTTCGACCTCATCGGGGAGTGATTCCTCAGAAATGGCAAATCCATGATTTTGCGTCGTCACTTCGACCGCACCACTTGCCTTGTTGAGAACCGGTTGATTCGCTCCACGGTGTCCGAATTTCAATTTATAGATTTCACCACCCAAAGCGAGCCCTAGCAATTGTTGTCCCAGACAAATTCCGAAGATCGGTTTTTTTCCAATCAGCTCTTTAATTGTTTTAATCGCATAATCCAGAGGGCGGGGATCCCCGGGGCCATTGGAAAGAAAGACTCCATCAGGATTGAGGGCCAGAACTTCCTGAGCGGTAGTGGTGCCGGGAACAATTTTTACCTCACAGCCCGACTCCACCAGATGTCGCGGAATGTTCCACTTCATGCCATAATCGATTGCGACCACAAGCGGCTTCTTTTTGAGAGGGCCATTCCGGGGGGCGTTCGCCGGAGTTTGGGCCAGTTTATCCAGCCGTTCGTTCCACTGGCAGGGCTCTGCCGGCATCACGTCTTTTACATAGTCATGGCCAACCAGTTGGGGGCTGTTTTTCGCCTTTTCGATCAAAGAGGCGTCATCCAGATCGATGGTTGAAATGACACCGTTCATAGCTCCTTCGATTCGGATTTTCCGTACCAGGGCGCGGGTGTCAATTCCTTCAATTCCGATAATTCCCTGCCGGGCCAGGTACTCGCAAAGTGAACCAGTCGCTCGGAAATTGCTGGGAACTCGACAGAGTTCTCGACAGGCAAATCCTTTCAATGCAGGGCGTGAGCTCTCCATGTCATCCGGATTGATACCGTAGTTTCCGATTTGCGGGTACGTCATGACCACAATTTGGCCACAATAGGAGGGATCCGTAATGATCTCCTGGTACCCGGTCATGCTGGTATTGAATACAACTTCACCGAACGATTCTCCCTCGGCTCCGAAAGATGTTCCGGTGAAAACGGAGCCATCCGCCAGTGCAAGTTTCACACTTTTTGACATAACTCAAACTGTCTTTATGTAAATGGATGCGACCATGGGTAAACGATATGGTTTTTACCAGACTGAAAGACAAAAAAAAAGTTCGACCACACCCAAAGCGGCATGGTCGAACAAAACTGTTACCTCAAACTGAACTGTTCGGATTCCATTATGGTACTGCAAGCACCATCACAGTTACAGTTCACGCGTCAGTGTGAAGTCCTCAAATTGAAGGGAATTGCTTCCGTCCTGTTTCATGGCAGAAAAGAACTCCGAGATCAAACGGTAAGCGTGCATTTTGCGAATTGAATAGAAATTGTGCTTGCCGTCCCGTCGGGCCTCGATCAGACCAGCCACTCGCATCAAGGCCAAATGATGGCTTACAGCAGGTTGTGACTGCTTGAGGCGATCACACAAAGCACTGACGTGAAGCTCACCGGCTTTGTGGAGATACATCAGAATTCTCAGCCGTGTTTCATCGGCGAGCAGTTTGAATGTCTGAACCAAATCTTTCTCAAGCTGCTCATCGATGTCAGTTTCCATTGGTGTCCTGTCTCGAACAACCTGCGAAACTTCTGTCTTCTCTTCAGTTCCGGAAATAGGGGTAATCATCTTCTTACTCTTTCTTTGCTCAAAAAATGAGCCATCGGAAAAAATGGCAAGAGGAGCGTCCTCCTGCATTTGAGGTACGGTAAAGAACCAACTTTAGCCCGCATCAACTTCTGTTTTAACTCTCGAATTAACATATCCACGGTTAACTGGTCATACCAGATGGAGGTGTGCCAAAAAAGAGGAGCCATCGCTCCAGCCCTTTCGACACTTCATCCCGGCAGGTTTACAAAAAGTAGACCGACCCACGAATGATTACAGTCAACTGTTCGGCTTCTCCCGATCATTCCGCCGAGGAGTGAACCACACGGCCCGTTCCTCATTGCCGTACGACCTGATCAACCTTGCCAAACACCGGTAGAACGGCAGGTACCGCACATGTGTGCGCTGCCTGTCCAAGGTGGCCCAGACCGGGGCGGCAAAAACCAGTATCATTATCGCATAAGAAAAGTACATGTCAACATCTTCTTATTGCTGGCGCGGTGATTTGTGCTGTAAAATTGGAGAATTCATGCTTGATACGTAGAGAATAGGCAATTTTGGGGAATTTCTGGTTTTCATGCGATCCCTTGCCTCTCCTGGCCTGTTTAGGATCGAAAGAGAGTTGTTGAGGGGTCGGCCAGGCTCAATTACAGGGCTCAATTAGTGGTACGACTGCATTTTGACTTATTGCAGGGGGGGAATTCTTCATTTGCTGTTTTATCACAAGATAGGGGAATTATTTGACTCGTCCATTATACTTGTGGGGTAGTTTGGTATTGTAAACAGGAGGCTGGGCGAAAGACGTGGAAGTGATTGCCATTTTGCCAACTTCTGTTTGCTTGAGCGAGAAAAAGAGTTATGCCAAATTGGGGCTCGCAGGGGAGATTTTTTTGTTATGACTGCGTGCCCACTTGAACATAAGTTCTCTTTGAGGTCAAGTTGCGTTGTCATTTCTTTGTAATTTAGTCTGTTTGAGGCACGAGATTTAATTCGGCGACAGAAGTATGGGTGACTATTCCCAGGCATCTAGTGAATTGTCCGGTCAGGAATCGAAAGAGCAGTCCGATCCGTTAAAGTATCGCTGTGTCTGTGGGAAGCCTATTGCGCTCGAAAACGGCTTTGCCAAATGCGAGTATTGCCAGCGAACATTCAAGCTGAAGGAACAACAGGCAGCCGAAACGGTTTTGTTCACTCCATCAGATAACGAGCCTGAGGGGAAATTTACGACGCGTTTGTCAAGAGATGGCTCCGGTCGGGGTGAAACCGAAGACGACAGGCTTATCGGAACAAAATTGGGACATTTTAGAATTCTTTCCACCTTGGGGGGTGGAGGAATGGGGAAAGTGTATCGCGCTCTGGATGAGTCGTTACAGCGCCATGTCGCATTGAAGGTCATTCTGCAATCGGTTCGCAGCAGCACCGAAGACGATTTGCAGGCGATGTTTCAGGAGGCGCGATCCCAAGCAAGGCTGAGTCATCCACATGTGGCCCACATCTATTATGTGGGGATTGAAAAAGAGATGCCCTTTCTGGCGATGGAGTTGGTTGGAAAGACGACTTTGGCAGACCGGCTCAGAGGAGGGCCGCTGCCATTCGATGAAACCATCCGCTATTCGTTGCAAATTGCCATGGCTCTGGAGCAGGCGGCACGGTTCGATATTGTCCATGGCGATGTCAAACCGGCAAATGTGCTGGTTGTCGAGGGCAAGGAAAAGAGTGTCAAACTTTCCGATTTTGGGATGGCCAAACGGATTTCGCAGTTGAAAGGGGATTCCGAAGTTGTCTCGGGAACGCCCAATTATATACCACCAGAAGCGACATACGGCAAGAAGTTCGACCATCGTGGTGATATGTATTCACTAGGTATTACAATATTCGAAATGGCTTTCGGGTGTCTCCCTTATCCGATGCAGGGGAAAAAACTGAGTGATCGAATCAAGGCGCACCGCAAAGCGAGTATCGAATTTCCGGAGATCTGGCCGAGTCATTTGCCGTTGGAATTCAGGCAGATTATTGAAAAGCTGCTCGCCAAAAAACCGGAGGACCGTTACGAAAACTTTTCCGGGCTGATTTCCGATTTGAAAAAAATAGAGCCGGTTTCCTTGCCAACAGCCAGACCGTTATTGCGTGGGCTGGCATGGGCGTTTGACAGCTTTTTGATACTGTCTGTCGTCATTCTGCTTACCAACTTATTGAGCATCGCCGGGGAAGGCTTTTTGTCCGCTGGTGTTATTGAGGTGACACGTATCTGTTTTTCAGTGCTGTTCCTGCTGGGAGTTGGAACATTCCAGGGCTGGCGAGGCTCAACGCCGGGGAAATCGCTGTTTCAGGTGCGTATTGTCGATAAAAACGGCCTGAGGCCGGGAAAATCCGTCCTGTTCCCGCGTACCATTTTTCAATTCCTGTGGGCTTGGGGGATGTTGGCGACAGAACTGACGGGATTGCTTAATCTGGAGGTCTTCACTGCCCTGATTGCTGTGGGAGTCACGATGGTCATGTTTATCGAGATGGGGTTTGTCCTGTTCGATAAAGGAATGAGTTTTCACGACCGTTTGCTTAATACTCGTGTTGTACTGGATGCCGCTCCCGCCCCACGATTATAGAGATACTTTGTTACCTCGATTCTTCTTCCGGTGCAAAACCTCTTCGCATGGTGTTTTCAGTAACGTTGACGGGAATAAGGAATTGGTGCAAATAGTCGAAGCCGCCTGTTTTGCTGCCAGTTCCGGACATGCGAAAGCCGCCGAACGGTTGTCGATTAACCAAAGCTCCCGTACAGGGGCGATTCAAATAGAGGTTTCCGACAAGAAAGTCTCCACGGGCTTTTTTCAAGTTGACCGGGCTGCGACTGTAAACACCGCCAGTCAAGGCGTAATCGGTGCCGTTGGCAATCTTTAGTGCTTCGGTAAAATCTTTCGCTTTGATAATGGAAAGAACCGGGCCGAAAATTTCTTTCTGCGCAATCTGGTCGTTTACATCGACATCGACAAACAGGTGCGGGGCGATATAGTTCTGCTTGCCCAGTTTGGAGTTGATTTTCCCCGCGTAAAACAATTCGTTTTCATTAATTCCTGTTTCAATATATTCAGCAATCCGATTTCTGCTCTCGTCATCGATTACCGCGCTGAGTTGAGTCCCAGGATGATCAGCCGGACCGATTGCCAGGCTTTCAACGGCGAGTTTCAATCGTTCCAATACTTGATCGTAAATTCCTTCCAGCACAATCAAACGGGAACAGGCGGAACATTTTTGACCGGAGAAACTGAAAGCACTTTCAATCACCCCGAGTATCGCTTCGTCGAGATCGGCATCTTCGTCGATGATGATGGCGTTCTTTCCGCCCATTTCGGCGATAACACGTTTAACTCCATGATGAGCGGAGCCAGTTTCTGCGGCTCGTTGATTGATTTCCAGCCCCACCTCACGTGAGCCGGTAAACGCGATCAGATCGACATTCGGACTCCCCACCAGATCGGGACCGATTTCCTCACCAACTCCCGGCAGGTAATTGACCACACCATCGGGCAAACCGACCGAACGGAAGATTTCCATAAGTTTTGCCGCAATGACGGGAGATTGTTCGGCCGGTTTCATGACAACGGTATTGCCGGTTACAATCGCCGCTACAGTCATCCCGGTAAGAATGGCCAGTGGGAAATTCCAGGGAGCGATCACGACGGCAACGCCGCGCGGACGATAAAAATATTCATTTTCCTCACCGGGCAAATTGGTGTCGAACGACTGTTGCATCAGTCGCATTTGCGTGGCGTAATATCTGCAGAAATCGATCGCTTCTGCCACATCACCATCCGCTTCTTTCCAGGGTTTTCCCGATTCATATACCATCCAGGCGGCCAGTTCAAACCGGCGCGTCTGCAGTTCGCTGGCAACCAGATCGAGATATTCCGCCCGATGGTCCGCATCGATATTCGCCCAACTGTTGGCCGTTCGGCGAGCTGTCTCGATTGCTTCTTCTGCCAACTCACCTGTTGCAGAGGAGGTTCGCCCAACAATCATTTCCCGATCGAAAGGACAGCGCGAGGTCAGTTGCTGTCGTGTTTCATATGATTTGCCGCCGATCAGCAGGGGGTATTCCTCACCAAATTGTTCGCGCACCTGTTCCAGGGCCTGCTGCATCGCTTCCCGGTTTTCCTTTTTGCTGAAATCAGTCAGCGGTTCGTTTACAAATGGAAAATACTCTGTCTCAACTGTGTCCATATCGGTTCCGTTCATTTTTTTATTCTCACTTGCAGTCGGTTCTTTCAGGATGTCTTCAATACAAAGGCCTTCCTGATAGCTGTGCCTCAGGAATGAATCGTTTGATGTGTTTTCCAGCAATCGCCGCACCAAATACGCCATGCCGGGAATTGGCTCACCGAACGGGATATAGATTCGCACACGATGGCCAAGTTCCGCAAAGGCCTGTGCCTGTTCCGTCCCCATCCCGTACAGCATTTGCAGTTCATACGCATTTTTCGGCACATTCTGTTGCTGGGCGGCAGCGATAACAAACGACAGCGAACGCAAATTGTGACTGCCAAAGGCAGGCGAGAGCAATTGATAATTTTCAAGAAGAAGTCTCGCCAGTTTCTCAAAGTTGGCATCCGATTGCCACTTCTGTTCAAAAACGGGAACTGGCCAGTTTCGCAGCCCGGCTACAACCGTTTCGTAATCCCAGTAAGCCCCTTTGACAAGTCGAACCGAAACCGGTGTCTTTCTTTTTTTTGCCCACTTGAGCAGGTTTTTCAAATCCTCTTCCGCGCTTTTCAAATATGCCTGACAGACAATTCCGATATCGGCGAACTGTCGGAATTCCTTTTCCATCAAGACGTTACGGAAGATGTTGTACGTCAGGTCTTTGTAGTAATACTGTTCCATGTCGATATTGATGAAGGCCCCCTGTTCCATTGCGGCTCGCAGGATGGGACGGAGGCGCCCCAAGACCCGTTTTGTTGTTCCTTCGGGATCAGCCGGGTTGAAGTGGGCGTCCAGCGCGGAGAGTTTCAGGGAGAGATTGACACGAGGAATGGGGCCAAGGTGGTTCGCATCGACCTGGAGCGATTCCGGTAACAGGTTCAATTTGACCGGCAGATTTTGTAGCAAGTGAAGATAGGTCTGCTGGTAGGCATCTGCTTCCTGAGTGGAAAGAACCGCTTCACCAAGTTGGTCGAGTGTGAAGGCGAAGCCGGCATCACGAGTATTCAAGACGACCTGCGTTACTTCTTCGATGTTGCTGCCGGCAATAAACCGCTCCGCCATCCGGCGGGCATTGGTACGCGCATTAATTGCCAGGGCTCGACCAAGAACATGATTCCCGTCAGTAATATTCAACGCCAACCGTGCAGCCCACGGGAGATGCTGTTGAACATCTTCAAAGTATTCGTGCAAATGCCGATTGATCGATTCATAATCTTTCAGCATGGGCAAGACGTCGACAAAACGAAACATCTGGACTTTGATCGATTCATCCGCCATCGCCCAGGACAGGATACGATCATCAACCCAGCGACGATCAAATATCGAGGGTTTTCGATGCGTCAGTTTTCCCCAAACCGCTTGGCCAATCCGCTCAATTTCTGATTGAAGATTTTTTTTTGAACTACTCGCCTTCCGTTTCGCCACTCCACCACCAGTCTATCGTATCTGTTGCAAGGGTCGTTATCCCGGCCCCTCCGGACGTGTATCCTGTTTTCATAAATACAGGATTTCGATTGAAGCTGCCGGTACGAACCGGCGTTGCCGGGAATTCAACAAAAAAAGCCCGTCATGACGGACCCTGCTTACCTCGTGACAATCTTTTCGTCGCAAGCGGTCAAGTATAGAACTTTCGCGAAGAAGCGAAAAGGCTGGGCCACTCGAAAGATGGAAAAATGGAACAGGTTGGCGGGATTGCCGGAACGGAACATAATTTTGTTGCGACTTCGATCCTTAAAGAGCAGGGCACCGACCGGATGAGGGGACAACGGAACGTCAAGAGAGATCAAAACAGACCGATGAATATCCCCCGATAGCCAGGAAACCCTGAACAGATTGCTTGTTCAAGGACTGGTTAGAGAAAGCTCTTCAACTTCTCGTCAATCACAGTCCAGTTCCGAGGAAATTGCGAGAAAGGATTCGATCCGCTCACGGATTGGTTGCAGGGCTTCGTTCCAGAAGCTGACAGATTCCAGATCAAAACCGAAACTTTCCTTGCCCGCCGTAATGGCGCTGATACCCGTGGTGGCTTTCAGAAACTGGTCGTAGCGGGCGGGAAAGCGATCGGGATCGTTTCGCGCTTCCAGATACAATCTTTGGGAAAGCAGATAGCCGAACGTATACGGAAAGTTGTAGAACGGTTCGTCACTCATGTAGAAGTGCAGCTTGGAAATCCAGAAGGTTGGGTTCCAGCCGGATTCGTCAAGTGCTCCTGCGTAGGCCTCTTTTTGGGCCTCCACCATCAATCTGTTCAATTCACTTGCGGAAAGTTCGCCTTTGGCTCTGCGGGTATGCACCTGATTGTCGAAGAGATATCGGCAATGAATATTCATCAGAAAAGAGACGGAATCCTGCAATTGGCGATCCAGGGCGGAGAGACGGTTTTTCTGATCGGTGCATTTCCCGATTCGCTGTTCAGCCACCACCGTTTCGGCGAATGTGGAAGCCGTTTCTGCCAGAGTCATCGGGTAGCTTTGCATTACCAGCGGTTCGTTCCGTAGTACCCAGGCATGATAGGCGTGTCCCAATTCATGGGCCAACGTGGAAAGGCCATCTTCTGTGCCCCGGTATGTCATGAAAATGCGTGTCTGTTTGCTGGGAGGAAAATCGGTGCAGAATCCCCCCTGTCGTTTCCCGGGGCGGTCTTCCGCTTCAATCCAGCCGGAAGATAAAGCGTGTTCCGCAAACTCCTGCAAAGGAGGATGAAAGGCGGCGAAAGTATCGAGGATTGTTTCGCAAGCCGTTTGAAAATTGATAATCGGGGATTGCGAAGCCAGTGGGGCATCCAGGTCGTACCAGCAGATCGATTCAAGCCCCAGCAGTTGTTGTTTGGCTCGAAGATATTTGACCAGTTCCGCTTTACAGTTCGAGATGGCCTCCCACATTGCTGCGATGGAACCGCCGGTGACACGATTTTGTGAAAACGGAACAGTCAGGTAGCTTTCCCGTTTGGCGTACCGGTCCAGTGTCAAACGGGCGCCAACAAGATGATTCAGCGTTGCAGCGCACGGTTCTGCAATCGAACCCCAGGCGCGTTGAGAACTGTAAAATTTATTTTCACGATCAGATCGATCGGGAGAATCGAACGCAATCTGTCCCGGCGATTTTTCAACTCGCTCCCCGCGTTCCATGATCTCAATACGGACAGAACCGGAGAGTTCGTCGTAAAGCCTGCTCCAGGCCTGGATACCATCGACGTTCAATTCGCTTGCAAAATCGGCAAGATGATCTGGCAGCCGAAGGGATGCCTGCTGCCGTCGTCTTTCCAGAAAAGGAAGAACCGCTTGTAATGACGGTGCCGTCGTCAGCGTTTTCCATCGATCATCGTCAATCTCTTTGAGCAGACGATCCATCGCGTGATTGGCTTTGGTGAGCATTGGGTAAATGGCGGCGACCGCACCTTCGGCCAGGCGATAAGTTTCGTTGCTACTCTCCTGTGAAGCGTAACAGCCGACAAGAGAAACCACTTGCGACCACTCCCCGGAAACCCGACCGAATTGTTCAACAAGATCGGCCAATTCATCCGGAGAGATCTCCTTGCCCGAACTCGATGAAAGATGGCCTGACAGATCGGCAACACCCGTTTCGAACGCCTGCAGGTTGGTCCGGATTTCCTGCAACCATTGATCAAAAGCCGCCTCCCCCGGTTGAGGGCCGAGTTCACCGAGCTGCCAATTGATGGGATACGTCATAAGCAATGTTTTTTCTTGCGGGAGAAAATAAGGCAGGGGAAACGCTTTGGGAAACACGCGTCATTTTTTCCCATTTTTGGCTTTACTTTTGTTCGAGGAACGTTTTTGGGCTTTGGTCTTTGTGACGGACTGTTTCTTTTTTCGAGAGCCGGACGTTTTCTTCTTTTCTTTCTGGGAACCGAAAATGGCGTCCCAACCTTCCACAAACTTTTTGCTGGCACCAGTATGTACCGTGTAACCGGTCATCTTCACTCTCCTGGTCTGATTGGGTTGATATTCCGGGTGAAATTCGCCACGCTGTTCGGCGAACAGTTTCCAGCACAAGATATCAGCAATTGCCGGTTGATCAACTCTTAAACAGGAAATACACGTCAAACAGGAATCAACAAACAGGAATCAGGAATTTTGACAATGAGCTATTTTCCCGAAGTTCCCACCATTCAGTATGAAGGCCCGGAGAGCAGAAACCCTCTGGCTTTCAAACATTACAATCCCAATGAGGTCATCGAAGGGCAGACGATGCGTGAACTGCTCCGCTTCAGTGTTGCGTATTGGCATACATTTCGAGGGTTGGGAGCCGATCCGTTCGGCCCGGGGTGTGCGGTTCGTCCCTGGGATGATGGAAGTGATTCGCTTGAGAACGCTTTGAAGCGGGTCGATGTCGCTTTTGAATTCATGCAAAAACTCGGTGTCGATTTTTACTGTTTCCACGATCGCGATGTTGCGCCGGAGCGGAGCACGCTGAAGGAAACAAACGAAGTTTTCGATCAGGTTGCCGACAAACTGCTTGAGGCGCAACAGGCAACGGGTATCAAACTGCTCTGGGGAACGGCGAATTTGTTTTCTCACGCTCGTTACATGCACGGAGCGGCAACCAGTTGCAACGCGGATGTTTTTGCGCACGCAGCTGCCGCGGTGAAGAAGGCGATCGAGGTCACTCACAAACTGGGCGGGGCTAACTACGTATTCTGGGGAGGACGCGAGGGATATCAGAATCTTTATAACACCGATATGAAACGCGAACTCGATCATCTGGCAAAATTCATGCACATGGCAAAGGATTATGCGAAAAGCATCGGTTTCGAGGGACAGTTTCTTTTCGAACCGAAACCGAAGGAACCAACCAAGCATCACTACGATTTCGATGTCGCTGCCTGCATGAACTTTTTGCGACAATACGGGCTGGAGAACGACGTCAAAATGAACATCGAAACCAATCATGCCACGCTGGCCGGTCACACGATGATGCACGAGTTGGAATACGCCCGCATTCAGAATTCGTTAGGAAGTGTTGATGCCAATTATGGGGATTTGCTGCTTGGCTGGGATACCGATCAATTTCCGACAGACATCTACCTGACAACCCAGTGCATGCTGGTGATTTTGAAACAGGGGGGGATCAGCCCCGGCGGTTTGAATTTCGACGCCAAGGTGCGTCGGGAAAGTTTTGAGCCGATTGACCTGTTCCATGCACACATTGGAGGAATGGATGCTTTTGCCCGTGGTGCGAAAATCGCAGCCAAAATCCGCCAAGATGGCGTACTGGACGAGTTCGTGAAGAATCGTTACAGCAGTTATGATGAGGGGATCGGCCAATCGATCGAAAAAGGGGAGGCAAGCTTCGTCTCGCTCGAACAGTACATGCTTGAAAAAGGGGACTCCGCGCCGAATGCCAGCGGTCGTCAGGAGTATCTCGAGAATCTGAT
Organism: Planctomycetaceae bacterium; assembly: GCA_027000105.1. Classification (GTDB taxonomy): domain Bacteria; phylum Planctomycetota; class Planctomycetia; order Planctomycetales; family Planctomycetaceae; genus Rubinisphaera. Next base: position 19,536 of record JALTOP010000142.1, read on the forward strand.
CAATCAGTATATCTGAAAACAATATATCTGAAGGCCGACCGTCCGTGCAGAGCCTGATGAGCGCAGAGCCTGACGAGCCTGTAGAGCCTGATGCAGAAGAGGTGACAGATGTGGAATCTGTTCCGATTCGCGATCGGCTCTATTGTGGTTGTGGGATTGCTTCTGCAAGGGAACCCATTTTCCCGATCACGACAATCCCGGACTCAGTAACGGTGAAGCCACGTTTGCGATCCTGTTCAAGATCGTAGCCGATGGAGATCCCTTCGGGAACGGTGACACCTTTGTCAATAATTGTCCGGCGAATTTTCGCGTGTCGGCCGATGTTGACGTAATCGAAAAGAATGGAATCTTCGACTCGCGCCCAACTATTGATACGAACGCCCGAGGAAATGATTGAGCGAACGGCTTGCCCACCCGAAAGAATGGAGCCTGCGCAAACCAGAGAGTCCATGGCGAACCCCATCCGGGGGTTTTCCTGCTTTTCCTGGGCAAAAACGAATTTTGGCGGTGGAAGCAGAGGTTGATAGCAGCGGATCGGCCAGGTTTGATCGTAAAGATTCAACTGCGGGTCGACAGCGATCAGATCCATGTTGGCTTCGTAATACGCATCGAGTGTGCCCACATCGCGCCAGTAAGAGCGTTCACCGCTATTTTTGTCTTTGAATGGAAAGGCCCGAACCAGATGGTCTTTGATGATTCGCGGGATGATATCTTTACCGAAATCGTGCGAACTGTCCCGCATGGTCGCATCCCTGCAGAGTTCTTCGAACAGAAAATCTGACTTGAAAGCGTAGATCCCCATCGAGGCCAGACAGCGCCGGGAATCATCGGGAATCGGTTGGGGATGCTCAGGTTTTTCCTGGAAGTCAATGACTCGCTGTTCGTCGTCAATGCTCATCACACCGAATGCCTTCCCCTCTTCGATACTGACCGGCAGGCACCCGATTGTCACCGCAGCATTCGACTTGACATGTTCTCTGAGTAGAACATCGTAGTCCATCTTGTAGATGTGATCACCCGAAAGAATGAGGATGTTATCGGCTGCCGTTTTTTCGATGGTATAGATGTTTTGATAGACTGCATCGGCAGTTCCCTGATACCACTGTTCATCGAGACGCTGCTGAGGCGGAAGGACATCGACATATTCGTTCAATTCGCGGCAGAGAAATCGCCAGGCCTGATGAATGTGTCTGTCGAGACTGGCGGCTTTGTATTGGGTTAAAACCAGAATCCGACGCAGACCGCTGTTGATGCAGTTTGAAAGGGCGAAATCGATAATCCGATAACTTCCGCCAAAAGGGACGGCCGGCTTGGCTCGATCCCGTGTCAACGGTTCCAGTCGGCTTCCTTTGCCTCCCGCTAAAATTAATGCAACATTGTTTCGCATCCCTGGTGGTCCTCTCTGATTGGGCCGACTGCTTCAGGCAGTTCCATGTTCGTAGGGTATTGTAGATTCATCTTTCGCATTTTTAGGCAGCAACTTCAATCACGTGGGGTAGGTATTGGGTATATTTTCTCACATCCGGGGAGATACTCGGGGGATGATAAATTCGTATTCAGCTTGTTTTCTAAAAAACCGGGCCCGATTCTGCAATACTCGTAAGGGAAGTCATGCAGTTTGGGGGTATCGTGAGTTCTGTCGGTTTCGCTCTTGTAATAGTATTGAACATGCTTCATGAGTTCGGATATTTCGGAGCATTTACGCAATAACGCCAATCATGGGAATTTCTCCTGCGAACTCCGGTTTGCGGTGAGAATTATGAACTGATGAATTCCCATTTACACCTTTTTGCTGTTATGCTCAAATACCAATCCTGTCGCAGAATCGCGCTCGGTCATTTAGAATCACCGGGTAAATATTGTGCAGTCGGGTAGAATGTTACTTATTCCATTCTGTTCAATGCTATTCTGTCCAATGCTTCCCTGTTTAATTTCCGTCATGGCGGGTTATAACGACCCTCCTCGTTTTACCGGCACCATGGCCAGTCCCAGTACCAGTTCGACCAGAGTTGATTGAATGACATCTATGACTCAAACAGCTTATGACGGCCTGATCGATACCCACGCCCATCTGGACGAGCCATCACTTAAAGGAGAGCTGCAGTCGTTGTTGAAGGCGGCCAGTGAGCACCGGGTCACTCGAATCATCACGATTGGAACGACTCTCGAAAGCAGCAAAAACAGCTTGGAGCTTGCCAGGGAATACCCGATGATAGCTGCTGCTGTCGGTATTCATCCCAATTATGCGGGGGAAGCCAATGACAAACAGTGGACAGAATTGGTTGCTCTTGCGCAACACCCTGAAGTTGTTGCAGTGGGCGAAACCGGTCTGGATCGGTATTGGGATTACACACCGATTGACACGCAGATTGACTACTTTCATCGGCACATCGAACTGTCGCGAAAAGTGGACAAGCCGTTTATTGTCCATTGCCGAGATGCTGAGCGGGATATTCTGGATGTGCTGCATGAACAGGCAAAACAGGGCGAATTCAAGGGAGTGATGCACTCGTTTTGTGGCAGTTGGGAAACAGCCGTTCGTTGCCTGGATTGGGGAATGTACTTTTCCTTTTCCGGGATGCTCACCTTCAAAAAAAATACCGGGTTGCGGGAACTGGCTGCGAAAATTCCCCAGGATCGTGTGATGGTCGAGACCGATTGTCCCTATCTCGCCCCTGTTCCGTATCGTGGGAAACGGAATCAACCCGCTTATGTCAGGCACACGGCGGAAGTGCTTGCAGAATGTTACGGTGT
>JALTOP010000143.1:0-13506 GCA_027000105.1 Planctomycetaceae bacterium
ACACGAAACGTAGGGCTGCTTCGGTTAAGATCTGACCCGGTTAGCACGGCTCCACCGCATCCAGAGGTAGCTTCCCGATCCCGCGAAAGCAGTCACAGTTTCCCAATACTGCACATCAACGTCAAGCGACTCAGCCGACTCAATGCCCGATTACGACAAATTGCAGGCGCATTTCTGCCCGCTACGAAGTTTTTTTGCCCCTTGCACAATTTTCTGAGGCCCAAAAGTCGAAACCAGGCAGAAAAAGGCCCTCGCTCCACTGGTGATTCGCTCTCGCACTGTTTTCTCGCACAGTTTACTGATCGAAAAATTCCAGCAACGTTTTCCATATATCACTTGGAACGCCTGTCTCACGAAAATTGCATCCCCGGAGATTGCCTCACGAAAATATCAAGACGTCTGGCATGCGCCTCAAATTTTGCAGTCGCTACACTCCCTGGAACCTCACGTGTTGACAAAACCAATCGTACCTCTGACGCTTCCAACGCCATTCTCACCATCGATGTTGCGATTCAGCCGACCATGACCTACCATGCTGACTGTAGACAGGCTGCAGGCTGAAAACTTTACGCAGAAATAGTAGCGATGTTGGCATGGTTGACAGAACACCTGTCGCAAAACATCAACCAAGAGGCCCAGCGACTCGAATGCGGAAGGCTGTCTTGAGTATGCTGTATTCAGCAGCAAGCGGGGCAATACTGATCAATAATCGTTAAACCCTTATGAGGAGACAGTGATGAAGAAACACAAACAGATTACCGTATGGTTGCTTATGGCATCTCTGATGTTGTCGCCGTTTTGGCAGTCTGGGGTTTTCGCCTGCACGGGGATCACTTTGAGGGCGACTGATGGCAGTGTCGTTTTCGGACGAACTCTTGAATGGGGTACGTTCGATCTAAACGGCCGGGTTCTCATAATTCCACGGGGCCACCGTTTCACCGGACAAACACCCGATAAGAAGTCTGGGCTCACCTGGAAGTCCCGGTATGGAGTGGTCGGGATCGATGTACTGGGTAAGGAATACCTTACGGACGGCATAAATGAAAAAGGCCTTGTCCTGGGGATGTTCTATCACCCTGGCTTCGCAGAATATGAGCAGTATGATTCTGCCAAGGCCGCAGAATCACTCGGGCCATTGGATGTCGCGCAATACCTGCTCACCACGTGCACCTCGCTTGCCGAAGTCCGCGCCGCGCTCAAAAAAGTACATGTTGTGCCTGTGGTCGAACCTGCAATCGGATTTCCTCCACCGGTGCACTTCATGATCACCGACCCGTCCGGCAAGCAATTGGTGATTGAGTTCAACAAGGGGAAAACGACGTTTTTTGATGCGCCGCTGGGTGTAATCACCAACGCTCCCACGTATGACTGGCATATGACGAACTTGAGAAATTATATCAATCTCTCTCCAGTTGCTCTTCCGGATAAGAAGATCGAGGATTTGGATTTCAAACCACTCGGTGGCGGTAGCGGCCTGATCGGTTTACCGGGAGATTTTACTCCGCCTTCCAGGTTTGTTCGGGCCGTTGCGTTTACGCAGACTGCTCGTTCTGTCGGAAATGGTCCGGAGGCAATGTACGAAACATTCCGCATCCTGGACAATTTTAACGTACCGTTGGGGGCGTCCGAAGGATCTGGAAATCATGACACTGAAGGGATGCGCAGTTCGACAATCTGGACCGTTGCCACCGATGCATCCAACAGGGTTATCTACTACCACACACAACATAATCGACGAGTTCGCAAGATTGACGTTGGATCGATTGATTTTGGCTCTCTCCCACCCGGAATCAAGATCATACCGCTCGACAAAAAGAAGGCTCAGGATATTGAAGACGTTACGCCGCGCAGATAGATGGGGGCAGAAGCTGTAAGGCAGGCACCCGCTTGCCTTACTGAGTTGATATGATTCCCGAGTGTTCAAATGTTGTTACGCACATATTCCTGCTGGAACGCATCCTGAAGCTCTTCAACCTAAAAGTCATCTTTACAACTCCGTTCCAATTGAAGCGATCTCCCGTACAATATGGGATACGAACTCTTGGAGATGGCGTGTTTTCGCGCCGAATTCTATTTTGCGTAATAGGCCACCTTATGAGGCCATATTCATCAGGACACGGGTCGATAGCACGTTTCCCTGACTGCCTCGCCAGAGTGTTTCTACGCGTTTCAAGTATCGAAAAAATGGGATGGTACTTCTTTTTCATTATGATTCTGGTCGTGTCCATATCGGGTCTCCGGGATCGACGAATCGACAGATGTGAGCGGAAAATCTCGTTGCTACTTGATCGGATCGGCGTGGACAGCACTGAAATTGACGCTAACATTGACGCTGAAATCGAGGGTGCGAAGCGGAGTTCAATGGCGAAGATGAATGCACGTCTTTGGCCTTTGATCGGATGGGTATCTGTTGGTGGCGTGCTGGGGTATCCCTTGGGGCTCTTGATCTCACCGATGTTTGGGCTTTACAGCGCAGGTTTTATCGGCATCATTCTATGGGTTCCTGTCGGAATGGCAGTCGGCCTGATTGTCGGGTTGTTTCGTGTTCGATGAGGCCCCGGCAATCTTCAGAACGCACTTGGTAATCAGCGTGGAATCTGACTACAGAGGACCTCTGACCCAGTTGGTTTGTTGTGTGCATTTTTCACGCTGGGAGAGAGTTGAGTTTTTAACCAGATAAAGATTTTCATAACGATTCAGAGCTTTCATGTACGATGCGATAATTTTTGATTGTGATGGCACACTTGCCGATTCGATGCCTTCCCATTATCTGGCCTGGGTTGAAACACTGGAGCGGTACCAGATGGAACTCGACGAGCAGCTTTTTTACGATATGGGAGGGTGGCCCAGTCTGAAAGTCATCCGGTATCTGCTCCAACAGCAGGGCATCGAAGCAGATGCGGAGAAGATGGCCCAGGAGAAAGAGGCCGCTTTTGAAAAGCATATACAGGCGGTTCAACCAATTGAACCGGTCATTAAGGTGGTGCGCGAACATCACAAAAAAATACCGTTGGCTGTTGCAACCGGCGGCATTCCGCAGGTCTGTCACGGTATTCTCGATGCCTTGGGAATTCGTGACTGTTTCGATGCCATTGTTACCGCCCACGATGTCGAAAACGCCAAGCCCGCGCCTGATGTTTTTCTGGTAGCAGCCAGGCGAATCGGTGTCGAGCCAACCCGTTGCAGAGCCTACGAAGATACCGACCCCGGGATTGAATCCGCCCGTGCGGCAGGAATGGAGGTCATTGACGTCCGAGAGTTCTTCCAGCCCCGTCGTGTTACCGGATGACTGGATGTTGGCGTATTACCGGCGAGATTTCGATTTTATTTCATTCAGAACAAACTCGCCGTTATAACCGTTTGTGCCGAGATACCGGCCTCGTAAACGCCCACCGATCAATGATCCCGTCCACTTGTAAATATGTCCGCTGATGGTGGCTTTCCCGGAGAGATCCGTCTGATTCCGTCCCGGTTTTGCCAGGAATTCAACATCGTATTTGAATGGATCGCCTTTGAATGTTCCCGTGAAGGTGGCAAGCACATTACCATCTTTGCCCGGTCTGGCGACACACTTCAGCGACCCCGAAGAATTGTATTTTCGGTTGTTCCAGGTCCCGACAAATGTTTTCTGCTTGACGGCTTCCTCTTTTTTCCCATCCTCGGCAGTGGCATTAACAGAAGACAGGCCGAAAGAGAGTACCATCAATCCGGCAAGCAATTTGGTAGACGCCATCATTCTTTTCCTTTTCAGGCCCGAGCAACAAAACGGCTGACGCCTAAACGTGATTCCCCTGCATGAATCTACATAAAAAATGGTCTGTTTGGGAAAAAATTGTGAGTGGTCTGTCTGGAACTCATTTGCCTCTCATTATTTCTCCCTTATTGTCCGCAATCGTTTCACAGCTTCGATAATAATTCGGACTGCTTCGTCGATATCATACAGAGTCAGATTTTTATGCAAGCTGAATCGTAGTGAAGACATCGCAACGGCTGGCTCGATTCCCATCGCCAAAAGTGCGGGGGAGGGAGTCGCCGAACCGCTTTTGCAGGCGCTGCCGGTCGAACAACAGACACCTGCCAGATCGAGCGCGACCAGTAACGGTTCTGCTTCGATATCGACAAATGAAATGTGCGATGTGTTCGGTAACCGGGGAGACCGTTCTCCATTGATGACGATCGGCCCGCAGTTCCTGCGCAGTTCATTTTCAAAGTGATTGCGTAACTGGAGAAGATGGTCGGTCAGTTCCGTTTCTTTTTCCTGCCAAATCTTCAACGCCTCCGCCATTCCCGCAGCCAGAACGACCGCTTCCGTCCCCGGTCGTCTGCCCTGTTCCTGAAAGCCACCAACCGAATGGGGCACGAACGGGACATCCCGCTTCAAAAAAAGACCACCAATTCCCCTGGGCCCATGGCACTTATGCACGGCGATACTTGCCGCGGTCGCTTCAGACTGCTGAAAAGAAACGGGCACCCGTCCAATAGCTTGAACGAAATCGACATGCCAAAGGACATCGTGTTGTTTACATAATCGCTGGATATCGCCAAGATCCTGAATGACCCCCGTTTCGTTTTGGGCGTAGATGACACCGAGCAAACCAATTTGCTCCCACGGCAATTCGTTCAGTTTATCGCGATCGATCAGTCCCTGTTTGTCGACCGCGATTTTAACAATGTTCCAGCCGGCTTGTCGCAGCCGCATAGCCGACTCTGCCGTCGCAGGGTGTTCGGAATCGGTAATGGCGAGCGTTCGTCTGTTCCCTGGAACGGAAGCGGCCAGTCCCTGTAATGCAAGATTGGTCGATTCGGTCCCGCCGCTGGTGAAAATCAATTCTTCCGGGGCACCTCCCAGTATCGCTGCAATGGTCGAACGGGATTCCTCCAACGATTGCCTCGCTTTTCGGCCAATTTGATGGGACGACCCCGGGTTGCCAAACGCGATTTCAGAAACTTCCCGCATCTTCTCCCAGACACGATCATCAGTGCGGGTTGTCGCGTTCGCATCGAGATAAATCAGACGGCCAGACACAAATTTTCCTTTTTTACACGGTAGTTTCGTTTACAGGACGGTTTCCCTTTGCAGGGCCATCCTGCTGGCAGTGTAATCATGACTTATCACTGAGTGCACTCGGCAGGAACGGCCTGATGTCTGCCTATTCTTCTGCCAGGACAAACAGTGGTTCGGCATTTCCTGTTTTGTCTACTGCGTACGGCATCCAGGCAAGAGCGACTTCTGAAATGGTGATATCCGATTTTCGGGGACGCACAAGATATTCAACCACATCGAGCAATTCCGGGGCGGCGCTGTTTTCCAGTTTGCCGATCTCTTCTTCAAATTTTGCTTCCAGGTCGGCCAGTCGCTCCCGTTCCAGTTCAAGCCGTCCTTCGGCTTTGATAACATCCTGCTTCTCTTTGGAAATTTTTCCAGCACTTTTCATGGCAGTGGCTGCTTTGGAAATGTTGGTGCGGGAAGCGATTTTTCTCCCCATGATGGCTCCCAAAATGGTGGAGCCAATCGAGACAAACGAACTGAATGACTGGTTTTTCGCCTGAGCCTGTTCCTTGCGCACCCGCTCCTCGGCTCGCATCACTTTATCTCTGGCGATGCGAAATCTGGAGGCGTATTTCGCCTTCAGTTTTTCCGCCTGCAAGTTGCTCTGATCGCGAATGACCTGGGAAACCCGGAGCCGAAACCCCGCTTCGGTTTCACCGGGAACAGAGTACATTTTAGGCGAATTGATCTTCCAGAGACGTAAAGGAACCTCACGATAGATGTGATCCCGCAACTGTTTTTTCCAGGTACGGTATTTGGAATAGCGTGTCAGGTCGGGGGAAAGTTCATCGAACCTGGCCAGCGAATCGGCCTCCCGATCAAATTCGAGATCAGGAGACCAGTACAGTTGGCACAGTTCCCAGATATCGACTTCTCCGTCTTCGTAGTTGTCCACGATCAACGCAGCCGTTCGCCACATATCGAGATCGGATTTCGAATCGGCGTAATGGACTTTCGCCAGACCAATTACTCCCCCTCGATAAACCAGCCGAGTATCATGGGGTAACGGTTTCGAAATCGCCAGATAGCGCTGCACGATTGAATCCGACAGCGCGGGAGGTGCCGACATCAATGCCGGTTTCGATTCCCGGCTCATCTTTGGAACAGCAGGTTCTGCAGAAGAATCGATTGCAGATGGAGCCGTTGCCCTATTCGTCGTGGAAAGCATTTTCGCTTTCTTCTGTGCCATCAGAAGGGCAATCTGTTGGCGTGTCAATGGCCCCCGCAGATAGGAAAGCGCCCAGCGTGTCTGAAAAACGACGGGATGATCTTCGTGAACATTGTGCAACAGAAATTTTCGGCTTCCCAATCCGGAGAGAATGTTGGCAATTTCTTTGCGATTGAATTCCGTTCCCGTTTCTCCTGCTGCACTTTCCAGACCATCGAGGACACGATTTTTATCCCGATCGGTCTGCAATCGTCCCAAAAACCAGGTGCCGGTATTGGAGAGCCCCTTATAATCCAGGTCTACCGGGTTTTGGGTCGCCAGGACGACACCCAATCCGTAAGCTCTGGCCTGTTTAAGGAGCGTGAGCATCGGTGTCTTGCTGGGCGGATTGGCTGTCGGAGGGAAATAGCCAAATACTTCGTCCATATAAAGAATGGCCCGCAATGTTGTTGTGCCCGGTTGTGCCCGAACCCAGGAGAGCAGCTCGTTCAACAAAATCGTGACGAAAAACATCCGCTCTTCATCTGAAAGATGGGCAATCGACATGATCGAAATACGGGGCTTGCCCGATTTGGTGACCAGCATCCGCTCGATATTCAGCGGTTCGCCTTTCATCCAACTCGAAAAACTGGGAGAGGCGAGCAGGTTATTCATGGAAATCGCAAACTGGAAACGGTCTTTCTGGGGGAAAAAGGTATCCAGATCCATGAAGCCGACTTTTTCGAAGGGAGGTTCCTGTATCTCCCGCAGAATTTCCGGGATGGTCAAACTTCTGCCTTGCTGCCAGGCGATAGTCAATATGTTGGAAAGCAGAATGTGTTCACGCGAACGGATGGGGTCTGCATCAATTTTCAACAGGGCCAATATGCTGGAAGACGCCGACAGGACGCGATCCCGGAACGCATCAGGATCGTTGATGACCGCTTCATTGGGAGCCGCAAATGACTGGATGACCGAGACAGGCAACCCCGCCTCACTTCCTGGAGTGTAGATCGCCAGGTCAACCGAATCGCGAAATAACCGGATGCGATCGGCTGATTGTTCCCATTCTTCCAGACCGTTCCGCCAGTCGCTCGCGACTTTCCTGGCATACTGTTCGGGAGAGAGTCCTTGACGCAGCGCTTCTCCTTCATCGATCCAGGGGCGGAATTCCTGTTCGGAAAGTTCCGGAAAGGTGAGCAACAGATTTCCCAAATCTCCTTTGGGATCGATCGCAATCACGGGAATGTGGTCGATCGCCGCTTCTTCGAGCAGCGAGAGACAAAGCCCGGTCTTGCCACTCCCTGTCATCCCGACACAGACCGCGTGCGTCGTTAAATCCTTGCTATCGTAAAGAACCAGATCCTGTTTCGGGGCCCCCGCTTCCAGGTCGTATTCACGTCCCAGATAAAAGACCCCCAGTTTTTCATAATGAGGTAACGACATACGTTCCGCTTTCGTAGCATCCGATTGATACAATTTCTTGCGCCCATTCCTGACAGAAGATAAACGGATGCCTCATTTAACACCAGAGATCATCCGAATTTCGTACCATTTTCCCTGATGAGAAGGTATGATCCACTCACAAACGGGGCACTGCGATGCACGCTTGAAGGGATCATCATGGAACCGGGATGGCGCAAATTTGTCGTTCTTTCGATTTTGCGAACTCGTGGTAAATCCGACGAGTCTCATACGGCTACCGGTGTCTCGTTTATATCCCAGCGCTGCTGGTTCACTCTGATAGCCGTAACCAAACTGATATTTTTCCAAAGTTTGCGAGCCGTTCGCCAACTTTTACCGTTAGTAATAGGGATCGGATGAAGCCGCACCGTTTTTTGGACAGGCCAACGTCAGGAACAGAAACAACATGAATCAACAACATCCCGAAAACGAACCGGATCATTCCGATAACGAAAACCGACCGGAACCGTTGCATGCGGAATTTCAGCATCGGGCGGTCACCGCCAGGCTGCGTGAAGATGTGCGAGGCGGTGTTTTTGCCAATGCAGCCATCGTTCTCAGTGGAAGTTTCGAATTCGTGATTGATTTCGTGCTTCGTCTGGGCAAGCCGGATCTGGTGATGACGCGTGTGATTCTGCCGATCCCGGTGACAGAACAGTTTGTCAAGGCATTGCAGGGAAGCATCGACAACTATGAAAGACAGTTCGGCGAGATTCCTGCCATCCCTCTGCCTCCACGTTCTGCCGAAGATGATTCCCGGCACGAGAACGGAGATCGGGACGACATCATCTCCGACGATATCGGCGGGTTCGTCGGATCCACAACACCTGAAGGAACCGTCACGGGAGAAACGGTTGGTCGGAAAGCGGAAGCAGGCGTCCCATCGATTGATGAAATTTATGACGACCTGAAACTTGAGGATGATCTGTTGGGCGGTGTTTACGCCAACGCTGTCCTGTTGCGTCACTCGGCAACAGAATTCTGTTTCGATTTTGTCACCAACTTCTATCCACGTTCGAGTGTGAACGCACGGGTCTTCATGGCCGCCCCGCAGGTGAAGCCGCTTTTGAATATACTGTCACACTCATTCGAACAATTCCGTAACCGCCACACTCCACCCCCTGAAAACGGGTAGCCGCGGAAAGTGGGCAATCATTGAAATTGGGTAAGCGCGGAAAGTGAGTGCCGTTGAGATTGGTCAATCATTGAGACTGGCCAGCCGTCCCACTTCGTTTAACCGTAGTCGATGCGGGAACCCGGTATGCACGGTAAGTCGGCGCAGACGTCCGCCTCAGACGGGCACAAACGGCAGGCTGTCAGCATGCCGCCCGCTACGGAGCCTCGCATGCAGTCAACATTCAGGCAAGAAGTTCCTTGACAACCCGGCCCCCCTGGTTGTCGATCAGTGATTGTTCGCGGCCGCCCTGTTCAAAGACCAGCCTGTTGGCATCCAGGCCGAACAGATGCAGCAGTGTCAAGTGGTAGTCGTAATGGTTGACGACATTCTCCACCGCTTTATGACCGACTTCGTCCGTGGCACCGTGGACATGACCGGCTTTGAAACCTCCACCTGCGACCCACCAACTGAACCCGTACGTATTGTGGTCGCGTCCCTGTGCGGCAGGGCCTTTATCTTTTTCGATCACGGGCAGACGCCCCATTTCGCCTCCCCACTGCACGACGGTGGTATCAAGGAGCCCGCGTTGGGCCAAATCCGCAACGAGTGCCGCTCCCGGCTGATCCACAATTTTACAGGCAGCCGGTAAGGCGGCGCGAATGTTGCCGTGGTGGTCCCACTTCTGGTTCGGCGTGAAGATCTGCACGAATCGCACACCCCGCTCGATCAACCGGCGGGCAATCAGGCATCGGGAACCGTATTCTTTGGTTTCCGGTTTATCCATCCCATACATTTTTTGTGTTGCGAGCGATTCTTCCTGCAGGTTCATCGCTTCTTTGGCAGCCAGTTGCATATGTTCCGCCAGTTCGTAGCTGGCAATGCGTGCTTCCAGATCGTGATACCCCCGCCGCTGTTCATAATGCTGTTGATTGAGCCGCTTCAGATACGACAGAGCCCGTAACTGTGGGTTCCCTTTCAAAAAAGGAGGAGGGTCAAGATTCAATATGCGGGGTTCCTGTGCCCGTACAACCGTCCCCTGATACAGTGAAGGCAGAAAGCCGTTCGACCAGTTCTCAACGCCCATCACGGGGAGTTGTCCCGGATCGATCAAAGCCATATACGCGGGCAGATCCTGTGTCTCACTTCCCAGGGCGTAGGTCAGCCAGCTTCCTACGGTCGGTCGTCCGCCCAATATCCGGCCATTCTGCAAGGCGCGGATCGATTGTCCATGATTATTCACTCCTGTGTGCATGGAACGGATAACGGTGATCTGATCAACCACTTCTCCCAGATAGGGGAGCAGTTCGGAAAGTTCGGTGCCGCACTCACCATGTTTTTTGAATTTCCAGGGAGAGGCAAACAGCTTCGGACTTGCCTCGGCTGCGTTATCGTATTTGATGTCCCCTTCGTAGTTTTTCCCGTTCAATTTGGTGAGGGTCGGCTTGGGATCGAACAGATCCAGATGGCTTGGCCCTCCCTGCATCCACATTGAAATCATCGCTTTGGCTCGCGGCTCGAAAAGCGGTTCCTTCGGTTTCAGATCGTAGGTCTTTTGCTCCAGTTCCGGGCGAACCTGTTTCTTCTCCTTCTTCTCTGCAGCGAGCAACCCTTCATCCCGGAGCAAGCAGGCCGATGCCACACCTGCCAGGCTGAACGCTCCGGTGGAGAGAAAGTGCCTGCGTGATGAAATATAATTCGTATCGTGCTGATTGTTGTTCATGATTTTTCACTTTCGATAAATCACCCAGTCCATCGGCAACTATCTGGGTTTGCTTTCAGTTTACGGTTATTCTTTCCTGCTGCTTAACGCCCGCTGCCTTCTGTCTAACAACGCCTGGCCGATCTCAATCCACATACAGGAACTGGTTGGAGCTGATCAATGCCTGACAGAAGCTCGCCAACGCCAGCAGTTGCGGAGTCAGTTCTTTCTCCTTTTTCATTTTTGCCTGGGCTTCGGGCTGTTTACTGAGGATATCTGCCTGATCCTGCAGGAACTGGATTGCGTCCGCCAACTCCCGTTCGGTCGGCAACCTGGAGAAAGCTTCTTCCCAGGCGAACCTGATTTGAGCCTTCAAGTCGTCACCGGCCTCTTTTTTGACCCGCTTGGCAAACAACAGTGACTGTCGTGTTACGAATTCATTATTCATCAACAACAACGATTGCGGTGCCACCGTGGAAGAAGGTCGCGCTTCGCAATTGGGTGACATGCGAGGCGCATCGAACATATCCAACATGGCCAACGGTTTGCTCCGCCGAACCTGCACATAGATCGAACGACGATACTGCTCGCCCTTCATGTCAATGACTGCACCGGGACGTCCCGCGTTCAAATTTTCTTTCCCGATGACAATTTGCCCGACTTTATCCTCCATGACCGGAACCGCTTCTCCGAACTGTTTGGTGTTCAGATTCCCGGATATCTTCAGAATCGAATCGCGAAGCACTTCCGCTTCCAGACGACGTAACGACATGCCACTGAGCAGCCGATTGTCAGGATCGATATCACCGGTAGCGGGAATGGCTTTCAACTTTTGCCGGTAGGCTGTTGATGTCATGATCGTGCGATGCAATTTCTTCAGGCTCCATCCGTTCTCCATGAAGTAACTTGCCAGCCAATCGAGCAACTCGGGATGGCTGGGACGATCCCCCAGAAAACCGAAGTCGCCTGGCGTTCCGACAATCCCTTTTCCGAAATGGTGCATCCAGAACCGATTCACCAGAACCCGGGCGACCAGTGGATGCTTCCCGCTTGTCAGATAACGGGCATAAGCCAGCCGTCTGCCGGTTGTCGGGATCTGTTCATCGTTGATCGGTATTTCGCATTTCTCCTGCAGCGAGGTAATCGTCAGCACGGCAGGCTCCAGCTTCTGTTCGGGAGATGTGTGATTGCCCCGTGAAAAGAAGAAGGTATCCGGAACCACGCCCGGAGTTTCAAACAGGGCGCGAACAAATTCCTGTTTTGGTTTTTTGGCGCGAATCGCCTTGATCTCCTCGCTGATTTTGGCCAATTGCGGAGCACGGGGCACCAATTTGTCGAGTTTTGCTTTCAGCTGCTTCAGTTCCCCGGCAGCCTTCGAATTGTGTTGGGCGAGATTTTCCAGCGTGACTTCAACGCCTGGATACCTGGCCAGAATCTTCTTTTGAGCCTCATTCCGCTTGACCGGAGCCCGCGCGAGAGCCGCTTTCGCGGCGGCCCGATCCTCGGCGGGTATCTTCTTCAGTTCTGCCTCTCTGGCTTGTGCGAGGTACTGCTTCTTCTTTTTCTCGTACTCTGTATTCAAGGCTCTTTTTTTGGTATTGATTTCCCGATCGTACAAATAAAGCGAACCTTCAGAGAGCTTCATGATGACCGGGTACTTTTTGAGTAGAGCCGTCTGTTCTTTCGTCCGTTTGGCAGCCGGGGTGTAGTAGGCTTCCCGTAACGCTTGATGAAACTCCTTGGGAACGTGCTGTTCCAACTGATCAACCAGAGCGTCTTCGATCAATTCTTTTGCCTTTTCCCTGCGTTTGATTTCGACCTTCTTCGCTTCCGCCTCGATGGCCGCGGCCTTCTTGATGTCTTCATCGGTGTAAAGTGAAATCAGCCGCTGAGCCGGAGTCTTCCAATGTTTCCAGTCGTAGGCCGGTTCGAAGATCGCCCGCAGATGGTAGTAGTCGGTTTGCGGGATCGGGTCGTACCGATGGTTGTGACACTGCGCACAATTGAGCGTCAATCCCAACAGGGAACTTCCGACAACCTGCAGCGCGTCCGCCATCACCTGATTTCTCGCCAGTCCCGCATCGACACCACTGGATGCGGTCCCATCGGGAACCATTCTCAGGTAACCGGTCGCGACCAGTTTTTCAATCTGGTCGGGAATCAGATTCCTGTAGGGCGGCTTGACCATTTCGTCTCCCGCCAACTGCTCACGGATAAACTGATCGAACGGCTTATCCTTGTTGAAAGACTTGATGACATAATCACGGTATCGGTAGGAATGTTTCCGCACCGGATCCTGAATTGTGTAACCTTCCGAATCCGCGTACCCGACAACATCGAGCCAGTGTCTTCCCCAACGTTCGCCGTAGTGCGGAGAAGCGAGCAGACGGTCAATCAGTTTTTCATACGCCTTCGGATCTTTGTCGTTGACGAACTGTTCCACCTCTTTTGGCGAAGGGGGCAATCCCAACAGGTCGAACGTGGCACGACGGATGAGGGTGCGACGATCCGCGTCCGGGGAGAATGTCAGATTCTTTTCTTCCAACTTGCGCAGCAGAAACGCGTCAATCGGGGTGCGCACACGATCCGCATGTTTCACCTGAGGGACTTCAGGCTTTCGGATCGGCTGAAACGACCAGAACTTCTTTTCTCCTTCTGTCAGGAAAACACCCTTGCCGATTGTTTCCGGCTCTGGACGCAATGTTCGGGCACCACTTTCAATCCACTTTCTGATTGTTGCCAGCTCCGCTTCTGTCAGTTTCGTATCGCCGGGCGGCATATCCTGTTCCAGCGTCCGCTCATACAGCGGGCTTTCTTCCGGCTTGCCGACGACAATCCCCGGGCCTGAATCTCCCCCCTTCAGAATGAAACGCCTCAAACGAAGATCAAGTTCTCCCTCCGTTTCTTTCCCTTCCCCATGACATTCCAGGCAGTGGGCCTTCAAAATCGGGCGGACATGCTCCTCGAAATAAATGTTTTCAGCATCTTGAGAAGCAGCGTTCAACAGAGCAGGATAAACGACTGCAGCG
>JALTOP010000143.1:13516-22166 GCA_027000105.1 Planctomycetaceae bacterium
TCGTAAGCCCTCTTCAACTCGGCAGGCAATGGGAAGCGACCAACCCGCTCCCATTTCATCTGGAAGGAATATCGCCGTCTCGCTGCAACGAAACGACACCAACAAAGATGACACATCAACTGTCACCAATGCCAATTATACGCGGCGATCACCGCTTTTTTCAACGTGAAAACGCCATAATTAACAGGTGTTGACTTCCCTGACAAACAAGAGGTGAACGCCTGTTGTTGTCCCTGCGACTGCCTGGGTGAACTGCTCATGGGAAGCGGATGACTTCGTTCGAATCAATTTGCCACGAGCAGCTAACGCAGGCGGAGTGCAATTTTTTGTTGTCGAGTGATCTGGCAATGTGACTTCTCGACGGCTATACATTACACTATCGACAGCATCGGCTGGGCCCATTCAGGAAATCTGTTTACCATGTCACCTGTTGCGCCTTCAAGTGTTATTTACTGGAATCTTTCAATATGGCCTGTGCGTCATTTGCAGCATCACTGACGCACAACCAGCAAGCCTGTTTGGTAAGCCTGTTTGGTTGTAGCAAATCGGCTGCCTAGCGGTTGTTTTGATCACAGTGTAACAGCCGCAGTGCGGCAACGCGATATCTATCATCTCTCCCAACCTCATTGCCAGGCTTGGGAAACAGATGGTTCCGTTTGATGATGACTTACTAACGACGGGAACACAACAATATGAAACAGCGACGAATTCATTATATAACGATTAGTGCGATTTTGCTGGTTGGCATTTTTGTAGTCAGTTTCAGTTCCAGGAGTGAGGCGGCAGAAGCGGATGCGACGCATTGCGCAGATGTCATTGTTTACGGTGGTACTTCTGCCGGGGTGATCGCCGCAGTCCAGGTGGCCCGTCTTGGTAAAACGGTAATCCTCATTGAACCGGGCAGACATTTGGGAGGGCTGACTTCCGGCGGGCTCGGTTATACCGATTCCGGAAACAAAACCGTCATTGGTGGGCTTGCCCTCTCCTACTACCAACGTCTGAAAACGATGTACGATGACCCCAAAACATGGAAATGGGAAAAGGCGGTAAGCTTCGAGAAATACAAACCCGAGGAAAAAGCGATCTGGGTCTTTGAGCCCCATCTGGCTGAAAAAGCCTATGAGCAGTTGATTGCAGAAAACAGGATTCCAGTTTTCCGCACGGAACGGCTCGATCTCAAATGCGGTGTCGTCAAGAACGGAAACTGGATTGTCGAAATCAAGATGGAATCGGGAAAACTCTTCCGCGGTAAGCGATTTATTGACGCCACTTACGAAGGGGATCTGATGGCCAAAGCGGGCGTCAGTTATACCATCGGCCGAGAGGCAAATTCCCAATACGGCGAAACTCTCAATGGTGTTCAAAAGGCGCATGCGGTTTCACATCAGTTCGAAAATCCGGTCAGCGCATTTGTTGTACCGGGAGATCGCAGCAGTGGACTGCTTCCGGGAGTTCATGGCGGCGACCCCGGCGAGGATGGTTCTGCAGACCACCGCGTGCAGGCCTACTGTTTCCGTGTGTGCCTTTCCAATCATCCCGAAAACCGTGTTCCTTTCCCGAAACCGAAAAACTACGATCCTCTGCGTTATGAACTGCTCGCCAGATATCTGCAGACCGGTTGGGACGGCGTGTTCAACAAGTTCGACAGAATTCCCAATCGCAAAACGGATACCAACAATCATGGGGCATTTTCTACCGACAACATCGGCATGAATTACGATTACCCCGATGGCGATTACGAAACGCGGCAGCGCATCATTGACGAGCATCGGGATTATGAACAGGGTTTTTTCTGGTTTTTGGCGCACGATCCGCGTGTCCCCAGGAAAATTCAGGACCACATGAATACCTGGGGACTGGCCAAGGATGAATTCACTGATAACGAAAACTGGCCCCATCAACTTTATGTCCGCGAGGCCCGCAGGATGGTCAGTGATTTTGTGATGACGGAAAATCATCTGACTCGCAAAATGGAAACCCCCAAGCCGATCGGTATGGGTTCGTACAACATGGATTCGCACAATGTGCAACGCTACGTGACGGCAGAAGGGTTCGCCAGAAACGAAGGGGACATCCAGGTGAATCCGGGAGGGCCGTATCCCGTCAGTTATTCGGCAATTGTTCCTCGGGAAAAAGAATGTGCGAACCTGCTGGTACCGGTTTGTCTCTCCTCATCGCATATCGCTTACGGTTCGATTCGTATGGAACCCGTTTTTATGATACTTGGTCAATCCGCAGCCACGGCGGCCTGTCAATCAATCGATCATCAGCAGTCCGTTCAGCAAATCGATTATCAGTTGCTGAAAAAACAGTTGCTCAAAGATGGGCAGATTTTGGAATATGCCGGGCCGTACCGGAGACCTCGCATTGGTATTGTTCCCGAATCACTCACCGGTATTGTTGTCGATGACGTTCAGGCGATCAAAAAGGGCATGTGGAGACGAAGTTCGTCATCTGGTTCATTTGTCGGCCCCGGCTACCTGCACGATTCCAGACAGGCACAGGGCAAGAAGTCTGTCACTTTTGAATTCAATGTGCCCCGGGATGGCCTCTACGAAGTCCGGCTCTCCTATGCACAGAATGCAAATCGGGCTTCGAATGTTCCAGTTACCATCCATTACCGGGACGGTTCTGAAACAAAATTGGTCGACCAGAAAAAGGAACCGACAATCAAGGGTGCATTCATTTCACTGGGAAGATTCCCTTTTTCGAAGCGGAGCCCGGGAAAAGTGGTTGTTGAAAACAGGAAGACAAACGGATATGTCATTGCAGATTCCATCTGGGTCGTTCCCGCAAAAGTCAAGGAATAATGCCGGGCGGCCATTCCGATTTTTCGATTATAAATTGCATTGCCCGTTCGTAGAAGTCATACTGGGAGGGTTCCTTTCGTTGTTACCTTTTATCGAATCCGACTTCTGTTGATGACCTCGGAAAAACGCGGGCACCTTTATTTTTTATTGTCTATTCGAAAATTCCTTTTTCATCGCGTTCGAAATTAGAGATACAATCATGCCCAATAACCGGACTGACGATCAGAACACACCCGCTGCTGCCCAGGACAGAAAGAAAGCTGCCAGCCCCAAGAAGAAAAAAGTTCAGCAACTGGGCGATTTTCGCCTGCTGAAAAAACTCGGGCAAGGGGGGATGGGAGCCGTCTACCTGGCCCATCAGCTCAGTCTCGACAGAAAATGCGCGTTGAAGGTGATGTCGCCGACGATCGCGGAGAATAAAAATTTCGTCGAACGGTTTATCCGCGAAGCACGTGCAATGGCGAAAATTGAACATCCCAACGTCGTTCGCTGTTACGCTGTCGGTGAAGACAAGGGAGTGTACTATGTCGCGATGGAACTGATCGACGGTTCCAGCATGCAGGACTGGATCGATACAAAAGAAACACTGGATATCGGCGATGCGCTGCATGTTGTCATTGTCTGTGCACAGGCTTTGGCCCACGCCCATAAAATGAATATCATTCACCGGGACATCAAACCGGATAATATCCTGGTGACAAAAAACGGAGCGGTCAAACTGGCGGATCTTGGACTGGCCAAGGTGACTGATGAAGATCAATCGATGACACAGTCCGGGACGGGGCTGGGAACGCCTCTTTACATGCCGCCTGAACAGGCACGCAATGCGAAACATGTCGATCTGCGTAGCGATATTTATGCGCTGGGATGTACCCTCTACAAATTCCTGACAGGAACGACACCCTACAAGGCGGATTCCACTCTGGAACTGATTCTTGCCAAGGAAAAAGGGAAATTCACTCCAGCTGCAAAATTGAACAAGTCGGTACCTGAAAAGCTCGATTTGATCATCGATAAAATGATCGCCAAGAAGAAAGAACATCGCTATCAGAACTGCGGGGAACTGTTGACAGATCTGCTTTCATTGGGGCTTGAGAATCAGACACTCAGTTTCATCGATGCCGACGAAAAAGTTGTTTTGGGGGCCGCCACACCTTCCAGCGTGCAGTCTTCAGCGCAGACCGCTGCTCACATCCAGGAAAAAACGGTCACGCTGCCTCCCAAGTCTTCCCGTGAGTTGGGAAGAGAGCAGCAATTACGCAAGGCACAGGAATCGAAGGGGATCTGGTTCGTTCGTTTCAAGGATCGCACCGGCAAGGAGCAGATCAAAAAGATGCCCACCGACCAGATACATCGAGGCCTGGCGACCAAACTTCTGGATGAAACCGCCCACATCACCAAAAACACAAAGGCAAAGTGGGTCAGCATTGGTACAGTTCCGGAATTCAGGCAGCAGGTCAGCGAACTGATTCTCGAAAAGGAAAAAGGCGCTCGCAAGACGGAAATGAAATCGCTTTATGAAAAAATCGACAAGCAGCATTCCCGTCGCAAATGGTGGCGACTGATCGAAAATTATAAAAACGGAACCGTCGGCTTGATCAGTTTGATTGTCTGGCTCGCCCTGATTGGTCTTGTCGGTTACGGCCTCTATGTCGCCTTTCCGATCGTGATGAAAATGGTGACGGGTTGAACAGGGTTCACGAAGAAACTGGCCTGAAACCGATTCCTGTCTCATCGCCCAAGTGGAGAAGGGACGTCGCAACACGCCCGAAATATGTGCCATGCGCGTGACTGTCTTAATGGGGGGAACTTCTGCAGAACGCGCCATCAGTCTACAAAGCGGTCGCGCCGTGGCGACTGCTCTGGAATCCCTCGGGCATCGTGTCATTCGTATCGATCCAGCCGAAACAGATCTGCGCACCTTCGACTGGCCGCAGTCTGATCTGGTTTTTATCGCATTGCACGGGACCTTCGGCGAAGATGGTCAGGTTCAGGCGATTCTCGAAAAAACAGACCTTCCCTACACCGGCAGTGGGCCAACGGCCTCCCGATTGGCGTTTCATAAATCGGAAGCGAAAAAGATTTTCCTGCAGCACAATATCCCGACCCCCAACGCAACCGCTTTTACTGACCGGACAGAATTCGAAGAAATCGAACAGCGGGCACAGCAACTTGGCTACCCCGTCTTTGTCAAACCGGAGGCACAAGGTTCAAGCATCGGGGTTTCGATGGTCAACCAGAACTCGGAGCTTGAAGCGGCAATCAGGCTTTCTCTCCAATACGATTCAACCGGGCTGGTCGAAAAGGCGGTAACGGGCACCGAATGGACACTGGGCCTGTTCGAGGAAACCGTTTTTCCACTCATCCAGATAAAATTCAGAAATCGGTTTTACGATCATCATGCCAAGTATGAAGACGATGCAACGGATTTCGTTGTCGATCCCGATATCTCTCCCGAGATCAAACAGAAGCTAGTTTCCGCAGGAATCGGTGCGTACCGGTCCCTGGGAGTATCCGGCGTGGCGCGAGTCGATCTGATTCTCGATCAGCAGAACGAACCCTCGGTTCTTGAAGTCAACACGATTCCCGGCATGACCGATCACAGCAATATCCCGTTAGCCGCCAGGGCAATGGGGTGGTCTTTCCCTTCGCTTTGTGAAAAAATATGTCGCGCGGCGATTGAATCGAAAAAAATGTCTCCTCCACTCCTTCATAGGGATTCTTATGATAGATGATCATTCGCCTGAGAATATCCTGCTGGAAATGACGAATATTTCCAAAAGCTTCGGGCCGACTGTTGCCTTGAATAAAGTCTCTTTTTCTGTCCACGCGGGCCAAGTGACTGCGCTGATTGGTGAGAATGGAGCAGGGAAAAGCACGTTGATGCGTTTGCTCAGCGGGGCCATTCTGCCTGATCTGGGAAAAATGAGACTGGCCGGTGAGATTTACAGTCCTCACGATCCTCATGCTGCCAGACTTAGCGGTGTCAGCATGATTTATCAGGAACTGACCATCGCGGAGGATTTGAGTATCGAGGATAACCTGATGCTCGGATGTGAATCGTCCCGATTCGGCTTCCTCGATCGTACCGAACAGCGCAGGCGGATTCTCGATGTTCTTGAATTGCTCGGATTGGATCATCTTTCCGTCACAACGCCTGCCCGGTTGCTCTCTTCTGCCCAGCAGCAACTGGTTGAGATTGCCAGAGCACTGGTTGTGGATTCGCGCGTTGTCATTTTTGATGAACCAACCAGTTCGTTGACGGCTCAGGATACCGAAAAACTGTTTCGGGTGATCCGCACGTTAAAACAGCAGGGCATGGCGATCGTCTATATCAGCCACTTTCTGGAAGAGATTCGTGAAATTTGTGATCGATATGTTGTCCTGCGTGATGGTCTCAGCGTTGGCAGTGGCACACTGAAAAATACGACGGATGACGATATCGTGCGTCTGATGATCGGACGTGAAGTGAACGACCTGTTCCCCCAGGTTCCTCATCAGGCAGGCGACGTTTTATTGGAAACAGATAATCTGTGCGGGGAGAATATCCCGACCGGCGTTTCTTTCGAGTTGAGACGGGGAGAGATTTTGGGATTATCAGGACTGATCGGTTCAGGTCGTACCGAATTGCTGCGGCATCTGTATGGTCTGGACGAAATTCGTCAGGGAAAAGTCAGAATTGCCGCCGTCCCGTTTCACCCTTCTCCGAAACGATCTGTTCAGAAAGGAATGGGGTTTGTTTCGGAAGATCGAAAGACGGAGGGACTTGCACAGGGAATGTCGATTGAAGACAACCTGACCCTGTCCGCTCTGGATCCCTATTCTCGATGGGGAGTTCTCGACCTGAAACGACGACGGGATGCATCGGTGGAGTGGATGAAGCGCCTGCAGGTCAAGGCAGCTACTGCGGCGCAACCCGTCAGCGATCTGTCAGGAGGAAATCAGCAGAAGGTCGCCATTGCGAGGGTAATGCATCAGGAAGCGGAAATTCTGCTTCTGGATGAACCGACCCGCGGTATCGATGTGGGAACCAAGGCGGAAATTTATCGGTTAATCGGTGAGCTGGCCGCTGCCGGGAAAGCCGTCCTGTTTGTCAGTTCCTATCTTCCGGAGCTGATGGCAATTTGCGACAGAATTGGCGTGATGTCACAGGGGCAACTTGTCGATGTACGCAAAAGATCGGATTGGTCGGAGGAAGAAATTATGCAGGTATCAACCGCTATTGTCCGCCACTGAGGAAACTGAAGGTGAAAACGTCGGTGATGTTTGTAAAACGCGGTTCAATGCCAAGACGAACATATCGCCGATCGGCGGAAATGACCGCAGAGGCGGTCAATGAGGTTCCGGAAGAAACGGGAGCGACAACCGGTGCAAACCCGACGCCTCCCACGGGATTTCCGCGTATCTGGTTGAGCCACGCCTGTGGACGGGACATTGATTTCCTCAACGAAAGCAGTTGAAAGTGGGTTCGTTTCTGTTTGGCCCGCCATGTTTCTTTAATCGGAATATAGACAGGGTTCTTTTTCTTTCGACGTC
Organism: Planctomycetaceae bacterium; assembly: GCA_027000105.1. Taxonomy (GTDB): domain Bacteria; phylum Planctomycetota; class Planctomycetia; order Planctomycetales; family Planctomycetaceae; genus Rubinisphaera. The sequence goes on from JALTOP010000143.1 coordinate 20,863, forward strand.
CCTGATGAAGTGATATTCGATATTTTTTCTCTGCTTTGTCAAAAATGATATTCACTCTTTCAACTGATTCCCGTTCCGTTCCTGCATATCGAATAACGGTCAGGCGAGCCCGGTTGCCCACGATTTTTCCTGCCGAGTGACTGACTGTTACCGTGTAATACCCGGATGCGGCAATGGCACACACATACTGTTCGTAGCAGTTTTCCTGTTTCGGGCCGGAACCTTCATGCAGCAGGGCTCCACCTGATTGTGTATAACGGTTGGAAAATGAACATCTCGTCCCGAGGGGCTCATCAACGGTCAAATCCAGATCCGCCTCTCCCGACCATTCCAGTTTCAGTTGCAGATCGCGTTGCAGGGCTTGCGCCCGGGATTTTCTCAACGCCTCCAGAGCTTTTCCCTGATGATTCTTTTTCAACTTGAGTTCTGTTTCAGCCAGAAGATTCAGCGCTCTTTTGTGTTGGAGTTGATAATCGTCGAACCAATAATAGGTGAGAATTCCAGTGGCGGCCCAAAGAATGGAATCGACCTGTTTCAGTTGAACGGCAAGTTTCAGCCCCAGCAGATACGGCTCCGGTCGGGTTGGTTGAATTTCGGAAACCTGTCGATACAGTTTCAGCGCTTGGGCGGGGGCATTCAGACGAACCAGATAGGCGGCTGAGCCGAGCAGATTGGGAATATCAGTCGCGTTGAAGTCTGTCATCGAAAGTAACATTCGTTCGACTTCTTTTTTCGGATATTGTTCGATTTCCATCGATAGCGCCAATACCTCATACATCCACGGCTGAGGTTGTCCGGCCAGCAGGGCCGCCTGGAGGGCGGCGATAATCTGTTTGAAATTCCTTTCCTTCCAAAGCCGCTGAATCACTTTGCGAATTTGTGCGTCAGTACGTTTCTCCTGAAAGTAGCGCTGCCAGATTTTCTCCGCAGGCTCTTTTCCGATTTGAGAGAAGGGATCGAATTCCTGATTACCTGCATCGCTGTCTGTATTTCCGGGAGGAGCAAAACAGTTATATGTTGCTGTATAAGCCCGGAATAAAAAGAGGGCAGATTGGGAAAACCGCGTCCCAATCTGCCGCATTTCTTCTGTGATATAAAAAGCTCGACCTGCCCGAATAAGCCGGGAGAGACGAAACTGATCTAATTCAAGCCTTTTTTTTTCGCTGTCGGAGCAACTTTTTGTGGTGGAATGCTGAAGAAGCCACCGCCTCCGCCGAAGCCGCCTCCACCGAGGCCACCACCGCCACCAAAGCCGCCGCCACCGAAGCCGCCTCCGCCGAAGCCGCCACCGCCGCCGACCAGTC
>JALTOP010000144.1 GCA_027000105.1 Planctomycetaceae bacterium
TCATCAGCCCGCCGCGACCATCAGGCCCTCCGTCTTGGTGCACTGAGAAAGTCGGGCCAATCTCCGCTCGAGGTGAAGCAGTGCGCCAACCATTAAACTCCAGGCTACTCACCTGCTCTGCTGCCGATACCTCAACGCTACCGCATGTCATGGCGCACAATAACAGGAAGATTCGTCGCATCATGTTGGCTCCCGTTTACTCGAACCGTTTTCATTACTTTTTTGTCAAACAGCAACTTTCACATCCGTCGACAGACAGGGCGTCGCATCGTACAAAATCGTACAAGAAAGTGTGTCTGTGCACAACAAGCGATGTCGTACAACGAGCGATGTCATGGCACAGGCTGCTGCCTACGGACTTTCCGGTGCAGTCGGGGTTGCCTGTCTCTCTTTTTTTGTCCCGTACTCGCCAAGAAAACGGAAGATGACAAAGAACGTAGGGACGAACAGCAGGGAAAATAGTGTCGCTGCACACATTCCACCCACGACCGCGTTTCCCACAGCCTGCCGGCTCGCTGCTCCCGCTCCACTGGCAATCAGCAAGGGGAGAAAGCCAAGAATGGAGGAGATCGCGGTCATCTGAATCGCCCGAAAACGTAGGCGAGCCGCGTTGATGGCTGCTTCCTGGATTGTCTTGCCCTGTTCCCGCTGTTCGCTGGCAAACTCGACAATCAGAATGGCATTCTTACTGGCCAGGGCGACCAATAGCACGATGCCAATTTGCGTATAGGTGTTGTTGTCCATTCCGGAAATCGAGAGAGCGATCACCACTCCCAGTACCGCCAGGGGAACAACCGCGATCACAGCCGCCGGCATCGTCCAGCTTTCGTATTGAGCCGAAAGGACGAGGAAGACAAAGAGAATCGCGATGGCAAAGATTCCGTAGGGCGACCCGGCTGCTTTTTCCTGATAAGACATTCCCGTCCACTCAAACCCCATTGAAGCGGGCAGGTTAGCCTTGGCCATCTGTTCCATCAGTTGCAACGCATCGCCTGAACTTTTTCCCGCGGCAGGTTCCCCATTAATTGAAGCGGTTGGATAAAGATTGTATCTTAAAATTGATTGTGGCCCGAGCGAATAACCAACCGAAGTGAATGTTCCCATTGGGATCATTTCTTCCTTGATGTTCCGTACATTCAGTTGCAGAATGTCTTCCGGGGAAACACGGAATTGATGATCGGCCTGCACACGAACCTGATAGGTTCGCCCAAACGTGTTGAAATCGTTGACATAAGAAGAACCGAGGTACGCCTGCAGGGTTCCAAAAACGTCGTTCAGTGGAATATCCATCGTCTTTACTTTTGTCCGATCAATATCTGCAAACAGCTGGGGAACACTGGCGCGGAATGTTGTTGAAAGTGCAGTCAAACCCGACTGACTGTTTCCGGCTTCGACCATCCTGGTTACCACCGCTCCCAATTCTTCGAGTCCGACATTTCCTCGATCCTGAATTTGCATCTGGAATCCACCAGCGTTCCCCAAGCCGTCTATCGGTGGCGGAACAAAGGCAATCGCGAGAGCGGACTGTATTTGTGCAAGCTTCACTCTCAAATGTTTGACAATCGCGTCTTGTCGTTCTTCCGGTTTTGTGCGCTTATCCCATGGCTTGTAGATCACAATGGCCATTGCTGTATTCGAAGCGCTGGTCGAACTCAACATCGAATATCCGCTGATTGTCAACCAGCTTTCCACGCCGGGGGTTTGGCGAATCACTTCATCGACCTGCTCCATCACCGAGTTGGTTCTTTCCAGGGAAGCCGCGTCGGGAAGTTGCACATTCAGAAAACAGTATCCCTGGTCTTCGGTCGGCAAAAAGCCTGTGGGCAACGAAGTGAACCCCCAGCCTGTCAAAAAGACCAATCCGAAAAACAGAACCAGAACCATAAAGACACGCCGAACGAACAAACGGGCGATTGATGAATAGGCTCCCGTCAATGAATCGAACAGTCGATTAAAACCGCGAAAGAAGAAGTTCTTTTTCTTTGGAGAAGGTCGCATCAAAATCGCACATAAAGCCGGGCTTAGTGTCAGGGCGTTAATCGAGCTGATGACCACTGCCCCCGAAATGGTCAATGCGAATTGCCGATACAGTTGCCCGGTAATGCCGCCCATAAACGCGGTCGGCACAAACACGGCAAGCAGCACCAGTGTTGTTGCAATCACCGGTGCGGTCACCTCTTCCATCGCCCTGATTGCTGCTGCACGGGAATCCAGACCGGCATCGATATGCCTGGCTGTATTTTCAACAACGACAATCGCATCGTCCACCACAATTCCAATCGCCAGGACAATTCCGAACAGCGTAATCATATTGACAGAAAAACCGATCCCGGACATGATCGCGAACGTTCCAATCAGCGAAACAGGAATTGCCGCACAGGGAACCAAAGTCGTTCGCCAGTCCTGTAGAAAAATGAAGATGACCAACACCACCAGGCCAATCGCCTGAAACAGGGTGGTATAGACTTCTTTGATTGATGCGGTCACAAATGCGGTTGAGTCGAACGGAATGCTGTATTCAATACCCTGCGGGAATGTTTTGCTCAGTTCCTTCATCTTTGCTCTGATCCCGTCGGCGACTTCCAGCGCATTGGCTCCGGGCAACTGATAGATCGAAATCGAAGTACTTGGTTTCCCCTTGAATTTCGAAGCATATTTGTACTCTCTGGCTCCCAACTCCACTCGTGCGACATCCTTGATTCTTGTTAACCGTCCCCCTTCAGCCGTTTTGATGATCAACTCTTCAAACTGTTTGACATCTTCCAGGCGTCCCAACGTATTGACGGTGAATTCAAATGCGGTTCCTTTGGGAGCAGGTGGCTGCCCGATTCGCCCCGCAGCAACCTGCACGTTCTGTTCCTGAATGGTGCGAATGACGTCTTGTGTGGTGACATCGCGAGCTTTCAGCTTTCTGGGATCGAGCCAGACGCGCATACTGTAATCAGCCGCTCCGAAGATTGTTACTTCCCCAACACCCTCGATTCGCCCGAGTTCGTCTTTGAGGCGAATCGTTGCAAAGTTGCTTAAGTAGAGAGAATCGAACTCGGGTTTTTCGGAGGTCAACGCGATAAATTGCAGAATCGACGTTGACTTCTTTTTTGTCGTAATCCCCTGCCTTCTGGCATCTTCAGGAAGCTTGGGCTCTGCAATGGCAACACGGTTTTGCACCAGGACGGTTGCCATGTCCAAATCGACACCGATATCGAACGTTATCGTCAATGAATACGTTCCGTCGTCTGCACTGACGGACGACATATAGAGCATTCCTTCAACGCCATTGACTTCCTGCTCGATCGGAGCAGCGACCGTTTCCGCAATGACCTTCGCATTCGCTCCCGGGTAGATAGCGTTCACGACAACAGTTGGCGGCGTTACCTGTGGGAATTTTTCAACCGGCAGTGAGCTTTGAGAAACAGCTCCTGCAATGATGAGAACGATGGAAATCACCGAGGCAAAAATGGGCCGACTGATAAAAAACCGAGACATGGCATTCCTGCTCAACTATTGAAATAATAACAACCTGAAACCGCTTGCGAGATGCCTTGAACAACGGGTCATTGTTCAGCTTTTTGTGATGGCGAATCGGGTGATTGCTGCTGTTCTGTTTCACCATCATCCGGTTCTGCATGATCCGGTTCCGCATTGAATTTCAGCGTAGTCGATTCCGCCTCTACTTTACTGCCGGGACGGGCTCGCTGGATTCCATCGATCACAACGCGATCATCCGCTTCAAGCCCCTGTCTGACGACGATCAATTCTCCATACTTCTCCCCCAAAGCGACGTTCTTTCGGATCACCTTTTTCTCATCATCCAGCAAAAGCAGATACGCACCGGACTGATCACGCCCAATTGCCTTTTCGGGAACGAGCAGCGCATTTTTCAATTCTCCAATTGGTACACGAATACGAACAAACAATCCGGGGAACAATTGATTCGACGGGTTTTTGAATACCGCCCGCAACTTCAATGTGCCGGTTCGCTGGTCAACTCCTTCCTGATCGATATAGTCCAGGTGTCCCTCGAACGGAAAGCCATCATCTCCGGCCCGCTGTAAAAAGGCTTTTGTGTTTTTGTAATCATATTCACCATTTTCGCCTTCCTTTTTTTTCTGTTTATCAACAAGGGATAGAAGACGTCTTTCATCGATATTGAAGTTCGCCCAGATCGGGTCTTGTTGGATGATTGTCGCCAGGTGGGTTCCACCTTCAACCAGATTCCCGATCTTGACCTGTGAGTTTGTTATACGACCGGAAATCAATGCTTTGACCTCTGTGTAGGAAAGGTTCAGTTCCGCTTCCTGGAGTGATGCCTGTGCTCTGGCCACGTTTGCGGCCGCTTTTTCCTTGTCGGCAATCGCCGCATCAATTGCCGCCTGGGCTTGAAGGCGTTCTGCGAGTGCGCCATCACGAATCGCTTTCGCTTCTTCCCACACACTTTTCGAAACGACGTTCTCCCGATAAAGCTGTTCCTGTCTTTGGAACTCCGATTCGCTTGCCCCGACTTTTACTTCAGCCGCAGTCAAATCAGCTTTTTTCACTTTAATTGTGGCAATCGCGGACTGAAGCTCCGCATTCGCGGCAACCAACTCTGCCTTTGCTTCATCACGAATGGCAACATATTCATCTTTTTCAATGACGTACAGCACATCCCCCGCTTTTACATCTTTGCCCGGCTCGAATTTGATCTGTTGCAGAACTCCCTGCACACGCGCCCGAACTTCAGAGCGGCCAACCGCTTCTGTCTGTCCATTCTCCTCCAGGAAAATGCCGACTGTCTGATGGACAGGTTTGGCAATCGTGACCTTGGGAGGTGGAGGCGGTTGATAAACATTCGGCTTCTGACAACCGTTGGCACATAAAGTTGCCAGGGTCAGGCTCAAACAGAAACACCACGATTCAACGTGAATCATGCGAGTAGCCGCGACAGGACTGAAGGAGCTTCCATCTTCATTCATGGCTTGAAACATGTTCTGGGATACTTGCAATAGAGATTTTGTGAAAGGCTTGAACATTGCAGAGGGATATCGGTTTGGTTGCAGCGGTCAGAATGAACCAACCGCGACCGGATATTCCTGTCAGATCATTGAAACACTCTTATCATTGAAACGCCTTCAAGGGGAAACCGCAAAGGCAAAAGAAAAGCTCTCTGAAAACTGCCGTACCGAACGATTCTGACCGCTCTTTGAGCTGAAATCAAGAAACTCCGCTTTGTCCCATACAGAATTGTGGAGAATGTTTCGAGGTTCTTGAGGTTCCTGTTGAAACAGCCATTGAAAAGACCGCGAAAATCCATTCCGTGGTTCTCCTGGTATTAACCACTGCAGTTGTGCGGTATACGGGCAAGCTGGCACATCGAAAATGAACCATGACAAACGAACACATAATTGCTACAATCCACCTGACAATAATTTTCTGTCAGAGCGTGAGATCGCAAAACTGAGCCCACAGATGATCGGTAGAAACTTCCCATGAACGCGTTGGGTTGCTACGCTGATCCCCCATGACGGAAGCACACGCCGGGCGGGTCTCGTTAGTTTAATCCGGGAGGTCAGTAATGCAGAATGAGCCACCGCAGGTTCGATCCGAATTCGGACTTCTTTTTGGAGGAACCGGTCGAGTTGTTGTCGACCTCGTGTCCTCAGAAATCCACTTCGAACATTGCCACACTCCACGGCGTTTTCTGGCAAGGTGCGAACCGGTATTTACGTGTCCGGTTTCCGACGTGCTTTCGGTGCACGAGCTATCCGGTACAAACAGAACAGAACTGACTGTTGTAACGGCGCATGGAACGGCCCAGATTCCGTCAACCGCCACACATTATGCGGAGCTTCATGAGTTACTTTCAGAGATCGCTGCCAGAACGCCCGATCCTCCTCAAACGAGTCATCCGATGATGGTGTTCGTATGGTTGTTCGGGGTGTTACTTGGTTTGTGTGCTGCCGTTGTGGTGTGGGCGAAGGTTCTGCCATCTTCGTCCGGTGGCGTGGCCCTCTTGTTATTCATGATCATAGGCGCCCTTTTGGGTGTCGGTTTCCTTCACCTTACCATTTTCCTGGCAGATCGGTTGCGGGGAATCTGCCTCGTCGTCCCGATATCTACTGCGGTCTTGGGGGCCGCATTGGGGGCCGCAGTAGCAGTCTGGCTGCAAAAGGGATATCCCAGGATTCTGGCCGTTATAATTGGCTTGGCAATTGGTGCTCTGGTTGGCATTATCCGTGAGTTGCGCGACCAAAAGTGAGAGCTACCCGGTGAGTGCGTCTAAGCGTAACGTAACCTGCATCTGCACAATCCAAACGGCGAAGGCGAGAGGCTAACCCGGTATCGACAGTACCGGACAAAGGAAAGTTGTTTAACCATGATTTCATTTCGATTGTTACGGATTTCCAGTTTGGTGATTCTTTTTTTATTCCCGGCAGAG
>JALTOP010000145.1 GCA_027000105.1 Planctomycetaceae bacterium
CTTCAGCCTGAACAGGATTTTCAAACCTGCGTTCCGCTCCCGCATCGGGAAAGTCGAGATCCCAGTAGCAACGTTTTTCGATCCTTCCATCCTGCACCCTCAACTGATAGCCGGGAGGCAACATCGAGATCCCTTCGAAACAGGTTCGCTCACTCGGCAGACAGAAGAAATTGAAGTAGAAATCGAGTCCCAGACGGTCCGGTTGGGCGCTCACCATTTTTGTTGCCAGCAGTCCCCGAATTTCCGAAGACCAAAGCAGCCAGTTGTCGACCACCGTGTAGTAAAGAGGTGAGATGCCAGCCCGGTCGCGTCCGAGCAGAAGCTTCTTTTCCCGGCGATCCCAAATACACGCGGCAAACTGCCCGCGCGCTTTCAAAAAAACATCTTCGCGAAAATCTTCATACAGGTGGGCCCAGGCTTCTGTATCGCAATGCGTTCGTAACTGATGCCCTTTTTTCAGCAGATCTTCTCTGAGATCGGGATAGTCGTACAACTCACCATTGAAAGCAACCTGCACTTGACCATCTTCATTCCCAATGGGTTGCCTGCCATGGGCAACATCGATAATCGATAATCGCCGCGCAGCAAACGATATCCCCGGCTCCGAGTAGGAGTGCCCATCATCCGGGCCGCGATGCCTGATCGCGTTCGCCATGCGATCCAGTGTCTGATCCGGAAACGAACGGGAACCATCGAGAGAAATAGCGCCAACAATACCACACACAGTCGCAGGGATCCCCGTTACAGAATAATTGGGCCGTGAACGCCGTCACCAAACACCGTTATTACACACTGAGCGCCTTCGCGCAACGCACCTCAAACTCATGCAAAGTGGAGGATACAGGAATTATCAGAGGGCGCGAAGCAAACAGGCGGCACTTTGTCCCATTGAGGTGCGATTGACACTCAAAGTCAGCGAATTCCCCAACGACTGCGGCTGGTCTCTTACGACATTCAACTCGCAACCGGGATCGGGAGTTTCATAATTCAAAGTGATGGGCAATTCACGATGCCTCATGGCAAGAATCGACCCTGCCAACTCAACCGCTCCGGTTCCCGCATCGAACTGGCCAAAATAACTGCCCAACGCAATGACGGGAATATTGGAAGCAGCCGTTCCCATCGCCCGATGATAGGCAATCGCTTCTACCAGATCGTCCCGTTGCGTACTCTTGCCATGGGCGTTGATGTGACCAATTTCTTCCGGACGAATCTCGGCTCGACGAACAACCGACTGTATCGCAGCAACAAGCCCTGCTCCCGAATTTTTTGAGGCCGTTGTTGTCCCATCGCATCCAGAGCCGACAGAGAGAAGCTCGGCATAGATATCGGCTCCCCGGGCGACAGCATGTTCCATTCGCTCAATAACGAATACGGCTGAGCCTTCCCCGACCACCGAACCGTCACGATCACGGTCAAACGGTCTGCAGGCCCGTTGAGGATCGTCCTGCCGGCGTGTCAGCGAGTCGAACAGGTTGAAACGTGCCACATCGAACGGATCGGTCGCACAACTGCTCGCCCCAACAATCATGCAATCCGCGGCGTCACGTTGAATCGTTCCCATCGCTTCCGACAACGCGAGCAGCGCCGATGATTCCTGACAGGTAATCGTGTTGTTCGGGCCTCGGGCGTCATGTTCAATCGAAATGTAGGAAGCCTGGACGTTCGGCATCTGTCGAAGCAACCACAACGGAGGAATTTGCCCCATTCGCTCCTCAGCCCAGCCGGCAAACTGGTCGTAGCTGTTGCCACCCGGTGCCGCTCCCACCAATTCTTCTGGAGTGGACGCGATATGGCCAGAACCGAACACCACCCCCAACCGTTCGGGATCGACCTGTCCCCGGCTCAGACCGGCATCGGCCATGCTCATGTTTGCAGCGGCAACACCAAGCTGGGCATCGCGGCTCATCAGATTGATCGACTTGCGGTTGTTGATGTACTCCACCGGATCGAAGTCGTGGATTTCAGCTCCCAGTTTCGAAGGCAGTCTCGAAGACGGAACCGATTCCAGAAAACCGATCCCGGAGTTCCCTGCAACCAGATTGTTCCAGAACGCTTCTTTCCCAATTCCAATAGGAGAAACGACACCCACACCGGTTACGGCGATGCGGCAATTCTTGTTGTATAACATTTCAGCCTGACCCTGTTAATTATGCAACAGCATAACTCTGCGAAACATAATGTCTCATCAGCAGACATATCGCCTGCACTTCAAACAGATATCGTTTTTTGGAGTGAAAACAATAACTGTTTCTTTTTCCGTCAACGCAAAGACGCCAAACAATGTATCGCCAAAGATTGGTCCCGCAGCAATACACTCGCGGCATCTTTACAGGAATACGGTTCTCGCAACCTGAAATGCTTCCCGGTCATCACTCGATAACCGTTCGCAAAGGTAAGAGCAGAAAAGTGCACCACACCACTCTGCCTATCAAGTTGCAGATCACTCGGGATTCCACCCGAATCACCTTGAACCATGGTAGGAAATTTGAAAGGGCCTCCGTGTTACCTTCAAATAAACACAGGTCTCAAAGCTTTGCTCGAATCATGCTGCAAAACAGTCTCACGCTTCTCCCTGGTCCCTTTGGATCGACGTGCAACCACAACACACCTACGCAAAACTTCGACACCACATCAAACTCAATGACGGAGACCCCTCCCCATCAGCGAGTGATGCATCAACCTGTGTCAACACACATCTTCTATTGCACCGTAACTTTCCCATACTGTCAAGTGGAAGCCTGATATTTTGAAACGATTCGTATGAAGTCTCCTTGATGGTGAACAACAGAATCTTCCCTGCAGCGATTCCCGAATCTTCGTTGCGACAATACGGTTCACATGACCACTGATTCAGGCGATTTGGGGAGACGTGAAAAGCCGGTCTGCAGGGAAATACCTCGTTTTATCAGCTATTTTTACCCTAAGGCAGGCGATTGTGAACATGCCCGCCCAAAATGCCGAATCTATTGGTAGCGGAGCATTGGATCTAGCAGATTCTACAACATCACGACGGATGCACACACGGAGATCGAGGTCTGGTTTATGTCGATGGAGCCATCATCAAAATTGCCGCAGTTTATTGTGACGACACAAGGCGAGATTTTGGGGGAAGATACCCCTAAAAACAGGGAGATCGTCCGTCGCATTCACGCTTGTGTTGCCGCCTGCGAGCAGATTCCCACCGAAGAACTCGAAAAAGGCATCATTCAGGACATGTGCAACGCGATGAGCCAAATCATACCCCTTCTGCAACAGAAAAAGGCCTCCTGAATCTGTTTCGGACAAAGAAATCATCAGAAAACGCCCGGTTCTTTCTGGAATCGGGCGTTTTTCATGTCCCGTTCCGGTTGGAAGATACGCCAGGCGGTTGGGGTATCTGGCAAAAACATGGAAGATTCCCCTTGATGAAATCTCCCGGACTTTGAATAATCCCGGCGCAGTTGTTCCTGTTTGACCTTAACTTTCGGTGCAGTCATGGTTACCTCTCCCTTGGTAAAATTGATCGTGTTGACCGCGATGTCGGTGCACAGCCTGCTCGGTTGTGGCATTCATGCGGTTCATGCGGAGTGCTGCCCCAATGTATCAGCGAATTGCCAGGATTCATGCTCTTGCGAGAACGAGCGCGGTTGCGAACGGAACTGCGAACAGCACAAGAAAGCAACTCAAAGCTGCCATTGCGAGGCAGTTCACTCACACAAGAAGTTTGCCACCGCGAAGGAGCAGAAATCTGAAGGAAACTCCGCGAATTGTTCTGATAAAGCGGTTCGTTCCGACAAAACAGTCTCGCACAAATCCCCAATGATTCCACCGTGCCAATGTGCTTGCAATGGAAGCCATTGCGTTTTTGTTGTTGATGCGACGAAACCGGTTTTGATTGACCGCTTCTCTCTGGAACCGGTTAACGCCAAGTCTTCCGTTGCCAGGTTGCAATGTTTTCTGCTTCTAAGCCAATTCTCGCCCGCCGATCTCGATTTTGATGCGAGCCAATTGGGGGCCCCCCGATATGCACTCACTCAGGTTTGGCTGCTGTAAGCTGTATCTGTGCTTTGAATGATACAGGCGATAAGGCTATCGGAAATGCACTTCGATAGATAATCAATGCCTCCGTCCCGAATGGAGTGCTGCGAGATTTGCCATCAAGCGTCTTTCCTGCTTCTGCCTGTCTAAGTTTCTGCCGGTCTAGAAGTATCGTCGGATGCGTTGTCACCCGGTGAGAACGCGCCAGATGATGTGCAAGACACCCCAAGAGAAGTCACAACGCATCTCACGATATTTTATCCTGAAAATACTCGCCCGATGAAAAAGCTAACTGAAAAATCATAAGGATCAATCATGAAGATTCCCCAAAATTCACTGAAATGGGCCTTCTTTTTCTGCTGCCTGGTGCTTGTTGTCGCCGCGTGGGGATTGCAGGGCATGTGGTTACCCAAAGCGAAAATATGGGCCGCAAAGCAACTTGTCGCCAGCGGAGAGGCGAAGGAAGACAGCCACGCCGGCCATGATCATGGCGGGCACGATCACGGCGGGCACGACCACAGTCACGCCGGACACGATGAAGCATCATCGCTGGAGTTGAGTCCACAGGCGAGAAAGAATATCGGTTTGACGAAAGAGAATGTGCGTCCGGTCGAGTTGCAAACATTCACGCGAACCATTTCCGTCCCCGCAATTGTGGTTGAACGTCCGGGTCAAACCCGCATGGAAATTGTCGCCACGATGACCGGCATCATCACCAATGTGAACATTGTCGCCGGTGAAGCGATTCTTCCGGGGCGGGAACTGTTCAATCTTCGCTTGACGCATGAAGATATGGTGCAGGCGCAAGCCTCCTTTTTGAAAACACTGGGGGCATTGGATGTTGAAGAAAAGGAAATCAAGCGTCTTCTCAAGGTCACCAATAATGGTGCCATCGCGGGAAAACTGCTTCTGGAACGTCAATATGCCAAGGAGAAACTGCTGGTCGATCTCGGTGCGCAGCGGGAAGCTCTGTACCTGCACGGGTTCAGTAAAGAACAGGTCAATCAGATTGCGACCACTCGCCGCCTGTTGAGCCATCATCAAATTTATGCTCCCCGAATTTCGAGTGATTCGGGAAATTTGAGTTTTTCCCGTTCGATGATCCGTCGGACTTCCGGGGTCAACGAACCGCGTCCACTTTCCTCTCCCGCCCGGTCGAGCCTGCCCGAAATATTGATTGTCCAGGACCTGCGGGTCAACAAGGGAGATTTTGTCAGCGCAGGAGATACGCTTTGCGTTCTGGCCGACTATCGAAATCTGTATGTCCAGGGACAAGCCTTTGAACATGACGCCGATGAACTGGCCATCGCCTACAACAACGAATGGAGTGTGGAAGCTCTTCTCGAAGATCGGGAAAAACAGAAAACCATTATTGGCGGTCTGAAAATTGCCTATCTCGATAATGAAGTGGAACCCGATTCCCGCGCCTTCAGTTTTTTCGTCAACCTGCCCAACAGGATGCTCGGCAATGTCAAGCAGGAGAACGGCCATCGATACGTAACCTGGAAATTCAAACCGGGACAACGTATGCAGCTTCGAGTTCCGGTTGAGCGGATTGAAAACCAGATTGTTCTTCCTGTCGATGCGGTTGCCTCCGCGGGCGCAGAGCGATTCGTCTTTCAGGAAAATGGCGATCATTTCGATCGCATCCCTGTTCATGTCATTTATCAGGATCAGGTGTGGGCCGTGATCGAAAATGATGGCTCTGTTTTTCCCGGAGACATCATCGCGTACACCGGAGCACATCAAATGCAGATGGCCCTGAAGAACAAGGCGGGAGGGGCGGTCGATCCACACGCCGGGCACAATCATTGATGTTTCCGGTTCCGCTCGGTCTCTTTACCTGCTGACTCTGCTTCGCCACTTACTGTTCCCGGCTCAACGATGACGGGAAATGATCTACACAGGATTGGATATCATGCTCAACGCCATTATCAGATTTGCCTTGCGACAGCGACTGCTGACACTCGCCTTTTCGTTGTTCCTGATCGGTTACGGAACCTGGCAGGGCTTGAACATGGGAATCGATGTCTTCCCGAATCTCAACCGTCCGCGTGTGGTCGTGATGACCGAAGCACCGGGCATGGCCCCGGAAGAAGTGGAAGCGTTAATCACCTTTCCGCTTGAAACAACTCTCAACGGAGCGACTGGCGTGCAGGCAGTGCGCAGTTCTTCGGGAGTTGGGATTTCCGTCATTTATGTAGAGTTCGATTGGGGAACCGATATCTACAACGATCGGCAGATCGTCAACGAACGTCTGCAACTTGTGACAGACCGGATGCCCGCGGGAGTGAAACCGCAACTGGCTCCCATTTCTTCCATCATGGGGCAAATCATCATGATGGGGATGTGGAGCGAAGGCGGGAAAACGCCTCCCATGGA
>JALTOP010000146.1 GCA_027000105.1 Planctomycetaceae bacterium
GATCGATGAAGTCAAACGACTCCTGCAACGCGATCCGCCTCCCGGAAGAACCGCCGTGCAGGGATTGGGATATAAAGAAATCATTGCACACCTTGAACACGGGGTTCCACTGGAACAGACATTGGAACTGCTCAAGATGCGAACCCGCCAGTTTGCCAAACGCCAGCATACCTGGTTCAGAAACATAAGCGAATGCAGGGAGGTGAGGGTTGAGGGAACGGAAACTCCCGAGGAACTGGCTCGTAAAATTCAGGGCATGCCATGAATTATTACCGATTCGGCCAATTAATACGGACGGAAATACCCGCTTCAGAGTCGTTGTCTTCGACCGCGATCGTTCCCTGGTGCATCTTAACGATTCGCCAAACCTTGCATAATCCGAATCCGAGACCACGTCCCGCCTGACGTCCCGAGTAGAACGGATCGAACAGATGGGCGGCTTCCTGTTCCGTCAAACCTCGCCCGTTATCCCTGACAGTTATTACCACCGATGAATCATCCGGTTCGTCATCGATTCGCAAGAGAACCTGAGACGCCTCGGTTGACGGATGCAATGCGTTCCGTAACAGTTCCGAGATCACTATTTGAAACTGGTTCACGTCGGCATTCAGTTCGAGTTGTTCCGGAAGATCGATCGAGAGTTGCGGTAATACCCGGTTCGATTGATGCTGCAGTGCCCCGGTCACCTTCTCGACCAGTTTCGGGATGACGTGAGAAACATCGATCATTTGCCTGCTCGGCGGCGGCGGATCGGCAAACAGCATGATATCGCCGATCATATCCCGAATACGCATCGCCTGCCCCGCAATCGTCTCAAGAGACTGACGCTTCGCTTCGTCCTTTTCCCGATTCAACAGCAACTGGGCACGCCCAAGAATGACAGCTAGCGGATTGTTGATCTCATGCCCGGCCGCTGCGGCAAATTCAATCAGAGCAGCGAGACGATCTCCGTCCGGTTGACAGGTTTTAATCTTTTCCCCTTGATGGTTTTGATGGTCGTCATTCATCGAATCTGTTGCCATTGTCGTCGTGCAGTCCATCAAAATGCAGCCCATCAAACAGGAAAAAGCCGGGCACACAAAGCACACCCGGCTATAATCGATAATAAAATAATGCGATCCTGTCCGAATCGAATCACGAAACGGCAACCGGCTCAACGTCCAGCAACTTGCAGATACGGTTCATCAACTCATCGGTTTCAAACGGTTTCTGCAGGAAATCATTAGCACCAGCTGCTCTCAGTTCTTCGATCTTATCGCGTTCCACCATTCCGCTAATGCAAATGATCTGTACATCGTCCATGCTCGAATCGCTACGAACCCGCTGACAGACCTCTTTCCCATTGATATCGGGCAGCATCACATCGAGAACGATGATGTCGGGATGGTATTCTTTCACCATCATTCCGGCATCGAAGCCGTTATTGGCAACACGAACATCGAATCGACCATCCGCCTCCATCACATCACGAATCAATTCAACCAGTTCAGTATCATCATCAACAACCAATGCCTTCCGTTTTCCACTTTCCAAAGCATCCGTCGGAATACCGTTCGATTTCATGAACTTGAAAAGAACGTCTCGTGGTATTCGCCTGAATTTTGAACCGGGTACTCGAAAACCTTTCAATTGGCCAGAATCGAAACATCGAATAATCGTCTGCTGACTGACCTTACAAATCTTGGCCGCTTCGCCAGTTGTAAAAACTGTTTTCATTTCGCTCCATCCTTAGTCCTGAACATGGCGAAGAACTCCTGTGCTCTGAAAAACCACTATATGCTTCTCCACAGAGAAACAGAGTCTGCGATTCTTTTTGAGCTTCTTCACCAGAAATTAGCTCCGTCCCGCGAAGTTCCAAACGAATACAGGACGGAAATGGTCATTCACTCCTTCGTTGTGACCACGACCCCTCGCCCGACCACTACACAGAAAGACATGCACAGAAAGACATGATTTTGTGCGACAAGGAAAATTCGGACAAGGAATCATTTCGATAAACCCATGGACAGGAATGCCGGGTTCGCCTTTTATCCAGTCACCGTGATTGTAGCCAAACTCTCAAATTGGTCAATAGCGTTTTGGCTATCTATGTTTGTCGTCCTTTTCATCCTCTGCACACTGGTCAGACCACGGAACTCCCAATAACCTCGCAGAATACCAACAGTAGCTGAGTTACATGAATTATCCAAACAGAAATTATTTCAATTTATCACCTCGGGAGAATCGCATTTTTTGCCCCGAAAAACGAGAATGGAACCGGGTCTCTTTCCTCGGCGGTTGTGTCTCCGTCAGTTGAAAATCGCCAACTGCATTGATGGTTTTGTTAATTTCAGGGAGTTGATTGTGGGAAAACCTTTTTGGGTCGGTTTTGATCTCGGTGGCACGAAAATGCTATCGGCTGTGTACGATGACCAATATCGATGTCTGGGCCGTGAGCGAAAAAAAACCAAGGGCTTTCAGGGAGAGAAGTCCGGACTGGAACGGATCGTCAAGTGTATTTACGATGCGATAGAGGAAGCCGGGCAATCTGCGGATGACCTGCAAGCGATCGGGATTGGATGTCCGGGGCCAATCGATCCACAAAGGGGAGTTCTGCTTCAGGCCCCCAATCTGGGTTGGAAGGAAGTTTCTATCGCGGACGAGTTATCCAGAGAATTCAAGAAGCCGGTGGTGTTGGTGAATGATGTCGATGCCGGTGTCTATGGCGAATATCGATTTGGTGCCGGGCAAGGTGTGAGAAGCCTGTTGGGAGTTTTCCCCGGAACCGGAATTGGCGGTGGTTTTGTTTATGAAGGCGAGATATTTCAGGGCGCAAACATCTCGTGTATGGAAATCGGTCATATCCCGACCGTCCCGGACGGACCGATCGCTTCGGCCGGACTGCGTGGCTCACTCGAATCGGTTTCCAGTCGATTGGCTATCGCCTCACTTGTTTCGCAGGCAGCCTACAGAGGGCAGGCTCCCTCCGTTGTGGAAAATGTGGGGACAGACCTGGCCAACATTCGAAGCGGGCCTTTGGCTCATGCTCTGAAGAAAGAGCCGATTGTCAAGGAAATTATCGGGCAGGCGATCAGGCAACTCGGAAAGAGCATGGCCGGTTTTGTCCACATTCTCGCTCCCGAACGTATCATCCTGGGAGGGGGACTTGTCGAAGCGATGCCCAATTTCGTCATGAAAAAAGTTGAAGAAGGCATGGAAAGCTGGTTGCTCCCGGCGTATCGGGATGTTTGCAAAGTAGTGGAAGCCAAACTGGGGGACGATGCCAGTGTTCAGGGAGCAGCCGCCTGGGCCAGACATGTTCTCGACAAAAAGAAGAAATCCGGCAAGTAAAAAGAAACTGAAGAATAGGTGATATGTCAACGGAATCACTTCATCAAATACAACAGATAGCGGTGATCGAGATTGGAACCACCGCTATCAGGATGGCGATTGCAGAGGGAGTGGCTCAGGGAGAGATACGGACACTGGAAAAACTGAGCATTCCCGTTGCGATCGGCAACGATACCTATCTGACCGGTCAAATATCGCGACCGACTATCGAGAAATGCGTGAATGTCCTGCTGGGATATCGGGAAAAACTACGGGAATACCGTTTTTCCAACTCTGACAATATTCGGGTCGTTGCTACAAGTGCTGTTCGTGAAGCCGAGAACACCCTCGCCTTCATCGACCGCCTTTACATTGCCACCGGTTGGGAAATTGATGTGCTGGATGTCGCAGAAGTTCACCGCATCATTTATCAAAGTATTCAGTCGAAAAAAGAGAAAATCGCCGGTTTTGGTCAGGATCGATGGGTTATCGTGGAGGTTGGAGGGGGAAACACAGAATATCTGCAGATGCAACATGGCGAGATAGAATTATCCAACGCCTTTCGACTTGGTTCTTTACGGCTGCGATCCCTGCTGAAAAAGTACCACACCCCCGAAGCACAGTGGCCCCGCATGTTGCGCAGCCATGCTCAACGGGCACTCGCCGAGACGCGATTGCTGCACGGGAACGTGCCAACCAAATTGCTCGCCCTGGGGGGGGAAATGCGGTTTTTCGCTTCAATTGTCCGACCGGAATCCGACCCGGAAAAAGCGATTCGAGTCCGTTTGAGCGAACTGGAACAATTCACCAATGATGTTCTTGAGCAGAATGTTGACGAAGTCGCCACAAAATATCACCTTCCCCTGCCCGATGCGGAAACATTGGGACCTGCACTGGTTGCGAATACCGAATTGGCCCGGGCGCTGGGGGTCGATCATCTTTATGTGATCTCTGCGACACTACGGGATGGACTGCTTCGCGAAATGATTGACCGGGATGTCTGGTCCGATGAACTGGTCAATCAGATCGTCCGTTCCGCAACAGATGTCGGCCGGAAATTCCAGTTCGATCAGGCACACGCCCAACATGTGGTCCGCCTGGCGAAGCTTCTGTTCAATCAGCTCGAACAGCTTCACGGCATGGATCGACGCTACGAATTATTGCTGGTTCTGTCTGCCCTGCTGCATGAAATTGGATTGTTCATCGGAACCAGTTCATACCACAAACATTCCATGTACCTGATCTCGAACTCCGAATTGTTTGGTCTGTCACGAAACCAGTTGACTTTTATCGGCCTGGTTGCACGGTATCACCGCAGGGCATCGCCCAAGGCCTCGCATTCCGGCTTTGCCAACCTGAAAAGGAAGGATCGCATTGCCGTGATCAAATTATCCGCGTTGTTGCGGATTGCGATCGCATTGGACAGTTCCCGCAGTCAACGGATTCACGATTTCGAGTGCTTTATTGAAAAAGAGCGATTGGTCATTACGGTTCCCGGGTTGACGGATCTCTCCATGGAGCAGTTGGCGATTCAACAGAACGGCGGCCTGTTCCAGGACACCTTCGGGATGAAGATTCTACTTCGAGGAACACAGGAGGAACAGAGATTCTGGAGGTGAGCGGAAAAACGCCATCGATACATCTGGCAGCATCGTAGCGATGCTGCAATGCTCCCCTCTTCCACCTTGCAGACTTTAGGCAAAAAGAGAAATGTCACACAACGCAACACGTTTTTTCAATCGGGAATTGAGTTGGCTGCAATTCAATCAGCGGGTTCTTGATATCGCCCTGTCAGCTGATCAACCGCTGTTGGAACGATTGAAGTTTCTGGCGATTACGGCTTCCAATCTCGACGAATTCTTCATGGTTCGTGTGGGGGGACTGCAATTGCTGACGAAAAAAAACGTACAACGGGCGGACGTGGCGGGAATGACTCCCGAAGAACAATTGCAAAAAATCCGTGAACGCATTCGGGTGATGCTCTCGGATCAATACCGCTGCTATCGCGAAGAACTTGAACCGAAACTTTTCGATGCGGGGATCAAGCGGATTACTTTCGAGAATGTCAAACAGCCGCAATTGAGGGTGATCGAAGAACGGTTCGAAGATGAATTGGCTTCTGTCCTTTCTCCGATCGCATTGTGGCCCGGCGGGGAAGTTCCCATGCTTCCGGAACCGGAACTGTGCATCGCGGTTCGACTGCAAACGGATCGTCAGGACGAAAATCCATTCCGCTTTGTTCTCATTCCTTTGGGAAAACAGCTTCCCCGTTTTTTGACATTGCCTTCTGAAACCGGATACGAATTCATGCTTCTGGAAGATGTTGTCGGAGCATTCGCCCAGCACTTTTTTCCTGATGAAACCGTAGTGGAGACAACTCCGTTTCGTATTACCCGCAATGCTGATCTGATCGTCAGCGAAGATGTCGCCTCCGATTTCATGGCTGAGATGGAACAACTGCTACAGGCCCGTAAACAGAGCCATTGTGTGCGGCTTGAAATTGATGCCCGGGCTTCGGCCACCATGCTGGCTCATATCACACAGTGTTACTCTGTTTCCCCCGCGGATGTCTATGCCATCGAGGGACCACTCGATCTTTCCGACATGATGCCTCTTTCCGGGTTGAAGGGTTTTGAAAACCTGAGGGATGAACCATGGGATTCATATCCTCCGAAAGAAGTCGACATTGGGAAATCGATGTTCGAACAACTGGCAGAGAAAAGCACTCTTCTGCTGCACCCTTATGAATCGTTTGATCCCGTTGTACGGTTCATCGACGAAGCTGCTGACGACCCGGATGTGCTGTCGATCAAACAGACATTGTACCGCACGAGTTCGAACAGTCCGGTCGTCGCCGCCCTGATGCGGGCTGCGGGAAAAGGGAAATATGTGACAGCGGTTGTCGAATTGAAAGCCCGGTTCGATGAAAGTCGCAACATCGACTGGGCCAGGCAACTGGAGCGTGAGGGCGTGAATGTCATCTATGGTGTCCGGCATTTGAAGACGCACGCGAAAATTTGCGTCATCGTCCGTCAGGAACCTCAGGGAATTCAGCGGTACGTCCATTTCGGAACAGGAAATTACAACGAA
>JALTOP010000147.1:0-4871 GCA_027000105.1 Planctomycetaceae bacterium
TACGTAGAAAGATGAGTGCATGATGAAAGCGTCTTGCGAGACGATCACGTGTGAGAATGTCACTCGGGAATTTCGACTTCGTGAACTTTGATAATCGTATCGAGCTTTGTGATTTCCAGCACATCACGAACATCTTCTGATGGATTGTAGATGTGCACATCGACACCGAGTTTCCGCATCGCCGCGATCAAACCGAGTGTCCCGCTGGGAATCAGTTTGACTCCGGTCAGATCGAAAGCCAGCGTTTTACAGTTGTGTTCCTTGATCAGGTTGACCAGGTCATCCCTGCATTCTGCAAGATTGACATTAATCAGGGCGTCCTGCCCCCCAAAGCCGACAACGGTCAACTCTCCCGCCTTGTAGACTGTCAAAACACCCTGCTGAAATGTCATCACGCTCTCCTGGAAATCAATCAAGAAATCAATCGAGAATAGAAATGCCCGCGATGTGAGTGGACATCATACCGAAGAAAGCAGGAGAAATGCCAGAGAAACGCCCGTGCTTCATCAATTCCTGTGAAGCTCACGCCTTTTTCAGGAAGCATGTTTTAAGGACCAACACGCTTTTGCCATCTTTGCATTCGACCTGTTCTTCGTTGGATGTCAATCTAATTTTCTTGAAGACCTTTCCTCTTTTCAGTGTTTGAGAAGATCCCTTTACTTTCAAATCCTTGATGACCTGAACCGAATCGCCATCGTTCAGTTCGTTACCATTACTATCTTTTGTTGCCATTGTTGTTCTTTCTTTAGCCAGCGATTATTGCATTTTTTCAAGCTGTCCAATGACCTCTTCTGTACTGGCAAGTTGATGTTTCAAATTGGCCAGCGTCTCCTTGACGTTATTCACCACATCGGCGGGGGCGTTGTTGACAAATTTTTCGTTAGCCAGTTTCTTCTCATGTCCGGAAATAAATCCTCTGAATTTCTCCGCTTCTTTATTCAACCGTTTCAATTCCGCTGCGATGTCGATGACGCCTTCCAGTGGGATAAAGCCATCGATTTCACCAATCGTAAAGCTGGCTGAACCAACCGGATGAACGACTTCGGCTCCTGCGGATTTCAGTACGGTTTTGGCCAGATTATCGAACTGATCCGCAATCGATTCCATCTCGCTGGCAATCTCCGGATTCGTTCTCATCAGCAGAGAGAGAGGTGTTTTCGGGGCGATGCCATAAATGGCTCGCACATTTCGCACGGCGATAACCGTTTCTTTCAGGCGATCAAAACGGGTTTCGATTGCGTCATCCTGCCACTGTTTCGGCAATTGTGGCCAGGCTGCCACCATTGCGGCGTCTTCGACCGCTTTCGGTACCGGCAGACCACGCACGGGAGCCAGTGATTTCAACTGATGCCACAATTCTTCAGTGATGAAGGGAGTAAACGGTGCGAGCAATCTCAACAGCGTATCGAGCACTCCCACTAGAACGACCTGTGTTTCGCCACGTTTTTCTTCATCACGCAGCCGCGGTTTGATCATTTCCAGATACCAGTCACAGAATTCGTTCCAGGTAAAATCCCGGAGTGTTCTTGTGGCTGCATCGAACTGATAACGCTCCAGATAGTTCGTAATTTCTTCTGAAACTTTTGACAGTCTGCTTAATATCCATTGGTGTTCCAACGGAAGCTTTTTGTAGTCAATTTCACGGGGGGAATATCCTTCCAGATTCATCATGGCGAATCGACACGCATTCCAGAATTTGTTACAGAAATTCCGTCCGTATTCGAAACGCTCCGAAACGATCCGCGCAACCGGCTCGCCGGGGTCTGGCTCGTAATTCGGCGATGAATACTGCAGTTCATGTTTGCTTTTCGGGAATTTGATGCGGGGCTTCACGCCATCAACGGGCATCGCTTCGGTATGCTCGATCAACTGAGGAACGACCTCCCCGGTTGTCGGATCTTCATAACCGACCGGCAGTTTGACATCCTGAGTCTCTCCTGCAAGGGAGGCGATTGTAAAGCGGACCGCATCAGTGCCATATTTGTCGATCAAATCCATCGGATCGACCCCGTTTCCTTTCGATTTCGACATCGTTCGCCCAAAACCATCCAGAATTTTCGGGTGAATACAGACATGCGAAAACGGAATGTCATCCATGTTATACAGGCCGGTCAGCACCATCCTGGCTACCCACAGCGTGATGATGTCGCGGCTTGTTACCAGGACACTGCCCGGGTAGAAGTAGTCGAGCACTTCATTCTTCCCGGAATTATTCGGATCAGGTTTTCCATCAAGAGGCGGATTATGCTCCAGATCAGGCCAGCCCAATGTTGCGTGAGGCCATAACGCGGAACTGAACCAGGTATCGAGTACATCTTCATCTTGCACAAGCTCATGCTCGCGTCCCAAAACTTCGGGGTCAAGATCCTGTTCAGCACAAATGAGCCAGCATCGGTCTTCTGCATCGCGTCGATAGGAAACATCGTCACGATCCCCAAAAGCTTTCTCCAATTCTTCCTCGGAGCACGTTTCGCAATACCAAATTGGGATTCGGTGTCCCCACCACAATTGCCGCGAGATGCACCAGTCACGTTTTTCACCCAGCCAGTCGAGATAGGTCTTGGAGTATCGGGCGGGGAAGAATCGAACCCGTTTGTCTTCAACGGCGTCAATGGCACTTTGAGCCAGTTCGTCCATTTTGACAAACCACTGATCCGAGAGATAAGGTTCGACAGGTGTTTTTGAACGATCACTATGTTTGAGCGGAATAACGCGATCTTCGACAGATTCAAAATAGCCCAGTTCATCCATTTTGGAGACAATTTGCTTCCGGGCTTCATAGCGATCCATCCCGGCGAATTCACCACATCGGTCATTCATCGTTCCGTCAGGGTTGAGAATGTTGATCATCTCCAGGTCATGACGCAGACCGCATGCATAATCGTTCGGATCATGAGCCGGGGTCACTTTGACACATCCAGTCCCTTTCTCTTTATCCGCCAACAGCGCGTCGGCGATAATCGGGATAATACGTCCATTGAGGGGAATTTGTACTGATTTCCCAACCAGCTTCGTGTAGCGTTCATCCGAGGGATGCACACACATCGCGGTATCGCCCAGCATTGTTTCAGGACGCGTTGTCGAAAATGAAAGTTTTTCGCCGGTCGGGTTTCCGTTCTCGTCCACAACCGGATAATTGAACTGCCAGAAATGACCGTCGACATCTTCGGTAAATACTTCGTCATCGGCCACAGCGGTTTGCAAAAAGGCGTCCCAGTTCACCAGCCTTTTCCCACGATAGATTTTGCCATCTTTGAACAACTTCAAAAATGTTTTCCGAACCGCTTTCGAGCAGACGTCATCAAGAGTGAAACGGGTTCGTCTCCAATCGCAACTGGCTCCCAACTGCTTTAGCTGGTTCAGAATTCGTTTCTCGTATGAATCCTTCCATTTCCAGATCCGGTTGACGAGAGCCTCACGGCCGATATCATGACGCGTCAGCCCTTCCTGTTCCAGCATCCGACGTTCCACAACGGCCTGTGTTGCGATTCCCGCGTGATCCGTTCCCGGCATCCAGAGCGCTTCATAACCCTGCATTCTCCGCCAGCGAGTAAGCAAATCCTGCAGTGTGCCGTTCAGGGCATGCCCCATATGTAGTGCACCGGTCACATTGGGAAGCGGGATCATAATCACATGCGGTTTTTTTTCGGGATTCGGATCGGCATTGAAATAGCCGTTCTCCTCCCAGAACGTGTACCACTTTTGCTGCGCCAAGGCAGGGTCATATTGCTTCGGAATTTCAATCATGATGGCCGATAAAAATAATAGTAAAGCTGAGGTCAGTGGGCGAACTGCTGGATTGGTGATCCTGTCCGGACGGCGGATACTGTTCCAATTAAATTAATCTAAGCGATATCGAATTCCCCGTCGTCCTTGTAAAGTTTGTATTCGACACTATCAACTAATGCGAGCCAGCTTGCTTCTATGATGTTCTCACTGACGCCGATCGTACTCCAGACATCCTTCTCGTCCCTGGATTCAATCACGACGCGTACCCGGGCTGCCGTCCCTTCTGTTGAATTGATGACACGCACTTTATAATCAACAAGATGCATCGAAGCCAGAGCAGGGTAGGCTGGAAGGAGTGCTTTTCGAATCGCGTTATCAAGCGCATTGACAGGACCATCTCCTTCCGCAACAACGTGTTCAGTCCTGCCATTTACATTCAGTTTGATGGTCGCTTCCGTTTCGGGTGGCTCATTTTTCGATGTCTCAACCTCAACACGATAGTGGATGCGGTCAAATTTGGGGGTATATGTCTTGGCTACCTTTTTGATCAACAGATCAAACGACGCCTCAGCGGCTTCAAACTGATAGCCCGTGTACTCCATTTCTTCCACTTTTTGCAGGATATCCTTCATCAGTTGGCTATCCTGATCAAGTTTGTACTTAGTCGTCTTGGCGACAATGTTGGATCGTCCGGATAACTCGCTCACGAGAATTTTTCGCGAATTTCCAACCAGTTCGGGTGTAATGTGTTCATAGCTGGAAGCAATCCGGTTTACGGCATGCACGTGCATCCCCCCCTTATGGGCAAAGGCACTGCTTCCTACAAATGGCTGACTGGAACGGAAATTCATGTTTGATAATTCATAGACATAGCGGGAAAGCTCTGTCAGATGGGCAATGGAGCTTTCGAAAAGCGCCTCATGGCCTTTTTTAAGGACAAGGTTTGCCACTGCACTGATCAAATCGGCGTTACCGCAGCGCTCACCAATACCGTTAATGGTTCCCTGAATCTGAACCGCACCGGCATCAACTGCGACCAGGGTGTTGGCAACGGCAAGTTCGGAGTCATTGTGGCAGTGAATGCCCAGCGGAGTATCGATTGCGTCTTTCGCCGCGCTGACGGCAGCGGCTATCTGCTCCGG
>JALTOP010000147.1:4881-5960 GCA_027000105.1 Planctomycetaceae bacterium
CATTCGTATCACACAGGCAAACAAGTTCTGCTCCCGCTTCCGCCGCTGCTTGAATCGTTTTGAGGGCAAAATCGGGGTTGCGGGCATAACCATCAAAATAATGCTCGGCATCATAAATCACCCGCCTGCCTTCTGCGCGAAGATAGGCAACGGAGTCGCTGATCATCGCCAGATTTTCCTGTTCCTCGATCCGCAGCACCTCCGAAACGTGCAGGTCCCACGTTTTGCCAACAACCGTGCAAACCGGTGCTCTGGAATCCCGTAATGCTATCAAGCCACCATCATCTTCAGCTGCGATCTCCTTTTTTCGCGTCATTCCAAAGGCACAGATTTTCGCATGACGCAGATCCATATCCGCCACGCGCTGGAAGTATTCGGCATCTTTCTGATTGGAAACGGCAAAGCCTCCTTCAATGAAATCGAAACCGAGTTCATCCAACTTTTGGGTGATCATCAACTTGTCTTGCAGGGAGAAATTGATCCCTTCCCCCTGAGAGCCATCTCGAAGTGTCGTGTCGTATATTTGTAGACGGGCCATGAATTTCCTTTGCGATTACCGATAGATAATCAAGCTGTTTTCCAATAATCTGTTTTCCAATGATCACGAGACGCCAGACAAGCATCTTTCCGAATACCAAATTTTGAACGCGAGCCGGTCTTTTCGAGTGAATTGTACCAATCAAAATGTAGTCGAGCGAATGATGATAGTTATCCTGTCAATCTGTTGCGGAGAATCTTCAACAAAAAAATCCCCTCAGGTGAGTGACCTGAGAGGATTGCAATATCAATGAACGAACCTCAGTGTCACCCTTCACAGGGGGCAAATAATGGATCCCATAATGATCACACTGACGTTCATTTCGACCAATTCCCATAAAATACCGACTTCAACCGCCATACTGTATGGGGCGTCGTTGAAAGAGTCAATCGCCCATCAGTGAAAAACGAATATTTTTCATTATTCCACTGCATTCCACTACCATTTCCCCCAATTGCCGCATAGCTCGCCCGTCTCGTTCGCTGTCAGACAGATCACGACCGACTAGGCCGTTCACATCATGGGGGCCATCAAACCGCCG
>JALTOP010000147.1:5970-6398 GCA_027000105.1 Planctomycetaceae bacterium
CTCGATTGGTTTACCGCGGATTCCCCAATTCCACCTCTGTTTCATTGATTTCTTTTCCACGGCGATATGTGATGCTGATTTTCGTTTTCGGTTTGAGTGAATCAATCACTTTCCAAAAATCTTTTCGTGTGACCACATCTGTCTGGTTTACTTTCAAAATGAGATCTCCCGCCATGAGCCCCGCGTGATGGGCCGGACTGTTCTGTTCAATAGCAAGTAGCAAAAACCCCTCTCCTGAATAATTCAGGTCGGGAATCAGTCCAATCCGTGGTCGTCCACCGGCGTGTCTGCCAACGCTGATCCATTTTTTATTTTCGATGTAATCGGGACGGGTTTCCGCTTTGGCCAGTTCGATCACCAGATGTTCCAGAACATCGACCACCCTGCGAATTCCCTGAATATTGACATCTTCAATATCATCGGTCGGA
>JALTOP010000148.1:0-4729 GCA_027000105.1 Planctomycetaceae bacterium
AACATCGATTCAGAAATGTGCCATAGGCAGGCAAGCCCAGGTTCGGGAAGTTACGGCAGGTTTGAGGTGCCCAATTTAACGATTTTGACGATTCTTCCTGATCTTCCGATTAGGAAAGTGACGATCAATTTTGATACGAGGGGTTGCCTTCCGTGGGGGAGGGTCTGTCATGTGACACTGTGAGACGACAGAGAGATGGCAGAGTCATGCCGGGATTACCCCTTTATTGAAGATCACACGAAGATTGTACAGGGACATTGATCGCCTTGAAAGCCGAATATCGGGGGGAACAGAACGACGTGTTGATGAGACGGGGAAACAGGGGAATTCAAATTGGCGTCCCTTCTTTTTCTGTAAACGCTGCCTGCTGCGCTCTACTGATTTTGACTTTCTCCGGTTGTTCGCAAACTTTTTGGCGAAAACAGGCGGATAAGGACACCTATCGGGCGTTATTACAGACCGAAACGGATGCTCGCTGGGTCAATCCACGCAAAGGGATCACTCCTGATCCGCGGAGTCGTTTTTTCGATCCTTATGATCCAGATCACGAACCGCTTCCGCCAGATGATCCTGCTGCTGCCGTTTATATGGAAAATGTAAACGGAATCGCCGGGTACAAAAGCTGGCACAAGTTGGGGCAATCCTTCAGTATCGAAAACCCGGGCTGGCTCGCCCAGTTTGAATTAACACCTGAAATGGTTGATGACGATCCGGATAACGATACCAAGCCTCTGCCGACCATAAAAAATCTCACGATTCGTGATGCTGTTGAACTCAGTTACATTCATGATCGAGGCTATCAAACCGAACTGGAAAACACCTATCTGAGTGCGCTCGCCCTCACTCTGGAACGTTTCCGCTTTCAGGTACGCTATCTCGGAGTTGGCGGACGCGAACCATCCGCTTCACTGACACAGACAACAGTGCCCAATACGAGTGATTCTCTCGGGATGTCCAATCGGTTTGGCGTCAGTCAACTGCTGCCTACCGGCGGACAGTGGGCCGTTGAATTGGCGAACAACACACTCTGGCTTTTCTCCGGAGCCAATGCAGGAACATCTTCGGCCAGTATCCTCTCTTACCGGATCACACAACCGCTGCTGATGAATGCGGGACGCAAAATAGCCTTGGCAAATTTGACACAAGCCGAGCGTGATTTGCTCTATTCGGTGCGATCTTTGGCCCGGTTTCGCAAGCAGCTGTTTGTTAATACCGTGGGGGGAGGGTATCTCGGATTGCTGACACAGATTCAGGGTATCCGTAACCAGAAATTCAACATCACCCAATTGGAACGACAGGTGCGTGCTCTCAGGGCGCTCGCTTCCGAACCGCCTGCCATGACAGATACCGATCTGGAAGCCATGCCTGCGGGAATTGTCATTCCCGAGAAACTGCAAGGTCGATTCGTCTACGACGAAAAGAGAAAAAAACTGTACTGGTTCAAGGCGATGTCGCAGGAAGAAGCCGAGGCTCTGCTCGCCTTGAGTGATGATCCCGCCTGGAAACGGAGTATTCGGGATCTGATTCAGATCAAAAGAACGGAAGCGACTCCCCTGGATGTTGCCCAGTTGGAATCGCGTCTCGCCTCCGCTCGCATCAACCTGCGGACATCTGAACGAAGATTTAAGGACCAACTCGATCAATTCAAGATTCAACTCGGTTTGCCGCCTGATCTGGTTATGACGATTGATGATTCCAGTCTGGAGCAATTCCAGTTGATTTCGCCTGTTCTGGAAAAAATGCGTACTCAGGCCGACACCCTGGTTGAGCAACTCGGTTTAATTGATGAGGAGGCTCCGAATGTCCAACAGATTCGAGAGGCCCTCTCGCAACTGCAGCAGTACGCAGAGGCAATCGATCAGCAGGGGATTCAACTGGTCAAACAGGATGCCCTGCGGGTTAACGCAAACATGGGAAAGCGTCTCGAAGCAATCAAATCTGAACAGGAAAGAACGCGGATCACAAAAACAGTCGAACGGGATCAGGACAGAGTTCAAGAGCAAATCGACAGAATTGAACAACAAAAGAAGAATCTGCAGTCTATTTTACAACGGTTGAACTCGGCAAATGGAAATTTGGAAACTCTCAAGGGCGTTATCAGCGATATGAAAGATGCCCGGGAAGATTTGGAAAAACAGGTACTGGAGTTGCAGGTCATTCAGATCGGGCTCCGTTCAGAGTTGATTAGCGTCAATAGATTCGATCTCAGTATGGCCGATTCCGTAGGTGTCGCGCTGGAGAATCGTCTCGACCTGATGAATGAACGGGCCAACGTGATGGATGCCCGTAGAGATTTGGAGGTGGTGGCAAACCGGCTGAAGTCTGTACTGGATGTCGCTGTCGAAGGAGACGTGCGAACACCTGGCGGTGGGTCTCAGCCATTCAACTTCAGTGGCAGCAGTAGTAGTTACCGTCTCGGACTGCAGTTCACCGCTCCACTGGATCAGGTCGCTGAGAGGAATAACTATCGTTCTGCACAAATCCGTTACCAAAGGGCCAGGCGGGCCTACATGGCAGCTGAAGACCAAGTTAAGCTGCAAGTGCGTACAGCATGGCGGCAGCTTCAAGTCCTGGAAGAAAACCTGGAAACTGCGAGGCAAGCGCTACGTATTAACGTGTTGCAATACGATCAGGCGGTAGAAACGGCCAATGCTCCGGGCCAACCGGCTCAAGGGGGGGTTAGCGGTCGAAACCTGATCGATGCGTTGAACAACATATTGGCAGCCCAGGATCGACTGATACAAATTTGGGCAAATTATGAGACACAACGTCTTAACATTCATCGAGATATGGGTATGATGGAGATTGACCCTCAAGGAATGTGGGTCGACCCCTACTATCAGAATCAGATAAACCCACCCCAAGAGTCATCACATGAGCACGACAGTTCCACCACAGACGGGCCAGATTTCGAAGGAGCAGGCAGCGATTCCGCAGGATTCGACGTCGTCCTCTTACCCCCGGCCCCAATCGAAAACGTCAACTTCGAAACCGGACAGGGAGCAAAGGGGGAAGAACGAGGAAGCGAACCGTCACAATCCCCCGTCGTCGAGGCCCTCCGAGAGTTCCCTGCCTCCTCAACGAAAAGACTCTCAGGGAAAAAAGAAGAGGCGTTCGTGGCGGACCCCCTTGGTTGGCATCCTGTTTCTGGGAGCGGCGACCTATTTTTCCGCGGGGATGCTGACAGAAAAAAACACTCCGGGGAGTAAATCGACCGCCGCGTCGCAGGACAGGAGCGAATCGAATCAGCAGAGCTGGTTCAGCCCGATCATTGACAACGTGAAAGGCATGTTTTCGGGTGGAGATAGCCCCGCAGATATCATGACCAAAGCAGCTGTCAGAGGTCGGTTTCGCATTACGGTCAATGAAAAGGGTTTTCTCGATTCCCAGCACAATGAAACGCTTATCTGTAAAGTTCCCGGTTCAACGACCATTATCAAGATTGTGCCGGAAGGGATTCGCGTAAAAAAGGGGGACATTGTCTGCGAACTCGATTCATCTGCCTATGAAGACAAGGCCCGGCAGCAGGAAATTGATGTCACGCAGGCAGAAGCGAATCTGTTGATCGCCCAGAAGAATCTGGAAATTCAGAAAACACAAAATGAAAGTGATATCGAACTGGCCAAATTGAAGTACAAACTGGCCGAACTCGATCTGGAAAAATATAAGGAGGGGGAACTTCCCCAGCAGAGAGACAAAATAAACGGGCAGATTCAATTAAAGAAAGAACAGCTCGCAAGAAAAAAGGAATCATACGATTTTACCAGGAGAATGACCAAAAAAGGATATAAGTCCCAATCCGACCTCGAGGCGGAACGTATTGCTGTTACCCAGGCAGAAATCGATTTGCAGGTCGAATTGGTCAACCTGCGTGTTCTTGAGGACTACACGGCCAAAAGAAAAAATGCACAATTGGAAGCCGATGCGAAGGAGTTCAAAAGAGAGCTTGATCGGGTCATCCTGAAAGCCAAGGCGGCGATGTCCAAGGCAACAGCCGAAGTCGAGGCGCGCAAGCTGACTTTGGCGGTCGAAAAAGTGAAGTTGCAGGAATGGAATGAGAGAATCGCAAACTGTATTTTGCGGGCTCCGCAGGATGGTGAAATCGTCTATGCCAAAAGTAGTGCTTCGCGCCGGGGATCATCGGAACCGGAGATTATTGAAGGGGCAACAGTTCGGGAACGGCAGAAAATTATCAATATCCCCGACGTCACTTCCATGAAGATCGATGCGAAAATCCATGAATCGATGATCAGCCTGGTTCGGGTTGGGCAACCTGTCACCATTCATGCTGATGCCCAACCGGACAAGGTCTTTCACGGTGTTGTCGCAGAAATCTCATCGGTTCCTCTATCCGGTTCCTGGCCCAATTTCGATATCAAGGAATACCAGGTGGCCATCAATCTGACAGATTCCAAAGAGCACGTCAGCCTCCTGCGTCCCGGTCTTTCGGCCTACTTTGAAATTATCGTGCAGGATCGTGAAGATGTCCTGCAGGTGCCGATGCAGTCCGTCGTTCAGGTTGGCCGTGATTTCTACTGTTGGGTTCTGAAAGGAAAGAAACTGGAAAGACGCAAGGTAAAAGTGGGGGAATCGAACGATACCGAAATTGAAATCCTCGACGGGATCGAAGAGGGTGAATTGACGGTGATGAATCCGAGAACGAAATTTGCTGATGAAATTTCTGAGCTGGAAAAAAGATTTGTCGAAATTGCCCAGAAGACTCCTTTGG
>JALTOP010000148.1:4739-22024 GCA_027000105.1 Planctomycetaceae bacterium
GAAAAGGATTCCCCCGTCTGGGGAGGCAAGAGGAAAACTGAAACCGGGGCAACGTCCCGCCAGAAAACCGGGAGGCCCGGGGAGAGGGGCGCGGGGAAAAGGTCAGCGACAGAAACCGGTCCGCTAGTTTCTGCAGGTCTTGAAACAGCGATGGAGATCGCACACCACCGATGCTGCTGATTGCAGTTGTGGTATTTCGGGACGGAGTAAGCTCCCAATCGCACGGTTTGTTCGGACTGCTGGATCACGATTTGTCGCCTTGCACAATTTTCCCAGAGAGAAGAATGGCTTCATGAAATACGCTGCCCGCCTGATTGAACTGACAAAACACTACTTCCTGGGCGATAACGTCGTTCGCGCCTTGCGGGGAGTTTCTCTGGATATCCCTGAAGGCGATTTTCTGGCGATCATGGGATCCTCGGGAAGCGGAAAAAGTACGATGTTGAACCTGATGGGCGCCCTCGATAAGCCGACATCAGGTCAATATATCCTGGCGGGGAGGGACGTCTCCAGCATGGATGATGACGAACTTTCCCTGGTCCGTAATGAATTGATCGGTTTCATTTTTCAGTCGTTCCATCTGATACCGCAATATTCGGTGCTTGAGAACATCATGCTCACCTACCAGTATCGCAGGAACAGCTCTGGCATTACGGCAAAGGATGAAAATCGGGCAATCGATATCGCCAGAAAGGTCGGACTGGAAGAAAGGCTCGACCACAAACCGTTCCAGCTTTCCGGCGGTCAACAACAACGGGTGGCGATCGCGCGATCATTGATCAACGATCCACAAATCATCATGGCGGATGAACCAACAGGAAATCTCGATTCTTCAACCAGCGAAGAAATCATGAACTTGCTGACGGAACTTAATGAAGAGGGACGCACCATTATTATGGTCACACATGAACCGGAAGTCGCAGTGCTGACGAAAAACCAAATCTACATGAAAGATGGTGAAATCGCCGGCAAAGGGATTTTCCCCGGCAAGCTCAAAAATGTTTAATACGGTCTGTTGGAGATCATGACGCTGCCTCGCCTTCCTCGACCTCGAATGGTTCCGGCTTGTCCGCTTGACCATCAAGAGTTCTCAATTCGGCCCTGCTGATAAAGTTTTTTACTCTGTTATTATGTTATTATTGCGTGAAGCAAGGTAGGGTGTGCTGTGCACACCAATTGTGACGTTGTAATAAATGGAAAACATCATTGCTATTGTAGACATTAATGCGATCCGCACAGCGGATCCTACGATACTGTTCATGCCGATTATCGTTGCCAAACGGTACAACCCGCTGATCAAAGCGTTCTACGATCGACTCATCGAAAACAGAAAACCGAAAATGGTTGCCCTCATCGCCGCTATGAGAAAACTTTTAACCATCCTCAATGTAATGGTCAGAGAAGGAAAAAAATGGAACGAAAACGAAATCGTCACTTGATTTTCAAGACAGTCGCTACGTCGCTATAGACGGGCTACTTTGCTGACTCGTTAAGCCCCAGTCTTTCAATAATATACGATGCAACAGCACTAAACTCATCGACATCGTGAGTCGTGTAACTGATGGATGTACTCGACGTACTCCGTTGGAATGGGCCCATCTGACAACGAATTCGCTGGATGGTAACACACGGCAAGAAGCGAAATCGATTCGGTGACAACAGGTCGTGTCATCTTGCTCATGAATTTGACAGCGTGTGAAGGATCAGACCGAGCACAGACGATCCAGTAAGCACCAAGAAACTCACTTAGACCAGCGAAAGGTGGTCCTTCTTGAATCATAGAACTCCAATCTGGAATACCGTTCGCTTCACGATGTTTGTTCATCGCTGGAACAACCACCTCCCATATCAGTTGTTCCAAAGCCTCAATTGCAACGGCACCACAAGCACGTAGCTTTTCTGCCGCTTCGTTGAAGATGAAACAACTCTTGGGAGAGGTCGCGTTTTCGTCACTTCGATTGTGAAGCGTGTCTTATGCTAACTGGCGAATATCAGACTCCATAATTCTCTCCCGTGGCTTTAGCCCGGATTTCTCACAAAAAATATCAACGAAACGGTCGTTTTTTGCGTAAGTGATTTAGTAGACAACGCTTTCGCATTTTCAAACGGACCGTTTCGTCATGACACACTGTAACAAACAACGGACTCTTTTCCAGCCTCATTTTTCTCGACGCGTCAAGGTCGATTTCTCAGCCGAGCCGATCTCATCGGATGGCGGAAGATTGCTGCTTCGAGAACTGGAACAGCGACTGGGGATGATCAGTTCCTTTGCCAACTGTTTTCGAGACTATCCCGAAGCCACCAAATCTAATCCCGGAAACCGCATGGTGAGAAATGCGGGTCTATACGCAATTTGAATGAAAGGGCAGATCAAATTGAGATGAGCCCCGGATGGTGCCCATCAGGAAAATCCTGATGTCAGGGGCAACTCAACTGCTGGCACTGCGATATTTGCTCAGAGACCAGAGAAAGATTCTCCGTGAGAGCATGAAAAAGACGAATGTTGTCAGCGGTGCCCAGAAGACAAGCCAGGAAGGTTCCAGGGTTTTTGAAAGCAGCAATCTGGCGGGAACCGTGACGACCAGCAAAATCGGCAAAACGAAACTGAACGTGATTCGAATCGCATCGGCTAATGCGTTTCCGTGGTAAATCTGCTGCGGATAACGAGAAAAAACGGTGATGTAAAACCAGAAATCGTACAATCCCTGATTCCGCCCAAACCAGACACTTGTGCTGGCCAGGGCAATCATCAAGCTGTAAAAGAAGACGACACCAACTGCGACCATGAGCAGATAAAGAAAAACATTGATCGGCGTAATCGCGTGCTCGATATGCATCAGCGAATAACAAAGCAGACCGATCGCAAGCAGGGTCTGGTTCAGCATGGCTAGATTTATTTTTTCAGTTGAAATCAGAAACTGCGGATCCACCGGCTTCAACAGGATAAAATCGAGATTGCCTTTGCGAATCAACTCGCTGAAATTTGCCACATTGGGCATAAACAGGCTTTCGACAATCGAGCTGATCAACATGCCAGTGGCCATGAATCCGAAATACTCTTCCCGGGACCAGTCCGCTATCGATTCCACATTTCTGAAAATGATTTCAAACAGGATGACCTGCGCTGCAAACCAGAAAGCGCGGGTGATCACCGTGATAATGAAATTGCTGCGAAAAGAAAGCTCCCGCACCAGCGCGTTTTTAAGGCTTCTTTTCCAAACCGAAAAGTAGCTGGGGCGAAAAGACTGCAGGGAAGATGAAGGGACTGATTTCATGGCGGGCCGCTTGATCGAAAGGAGAATAACGCTTCCACAGACTTTCTTAGTGGATAGCGGGCTTCCTGTCTACAACCGGGCCGTGACGGCGATCAAAAAACCGAACAATGGAACCAGCCCTCCCAATGTCAGAAGCAGCGGCAAGGAAGCGAAAGAAAGCCTTAACGGAATCTCCACCGGCAGTTCCAGCAAGTTGCCTTCGGGCGTCCATTCGCTGCCATCCACTGTCAGGTAACGGACTCTCGTTTGCCAAAGGAAAGCCAGAAAAACGGCCAGGCTCAGTACGACTGTCAACAAAGCGGAAAAAGAAAGGTCGGCCGGTGCGGGCCGTGACACCGTTTCCGCCTGTCTCACCAGCACCACCGCCCAGGCATTATTGCAGAAGTGGACGAAAAGCGGTGCCCAGAAACTGCGTGTCGTATAATAAACGTAGTGCAGAACGATCCCCATCGGAAAAACAGCCAATGCATGAACGGGATGAACATGTGCAATCGCGAACAGAAAGGATGTCATCAGGATTCCGGCTGTCACCCCCCATCGAGAAATCAAACCGCGACCGATGACTCCCCGGAAAATCAATTCCTCTCCCAACGCAGGAGCAACAGCAATGACGAGCAGCAACGCCCACAGCGGTGAATTAGCGGACATCGCTTCCAGGTGATCCATCGCCTGCAACGTATCCAACGCGTTGAACTGGGGATAACGTTCAAGCAACTCTTGCCAACCTGCCATTCCCCACCGATGTATCTGTCCACAGATGGTCGCCAGGGGAATCACAAGACAACCGAGCAGAAAGAGATGCTGCAGCGGCAAAGGACGCGAACTGAGGCGGTGTCCAAGATTTCCACGTAGCCGCAGCCACGCTGCAATCAGGGCGACACTGACAAAAAGAAACTGTCCCCCCGCCGTCAAGGTAAGCTGCTGTGATTCCAGATAATCGAGAACAACCAGATCGTTCCACGCAATTCCGGAGGAAACGAATATCCAGGTCATCGCTCCAGCCGTCAGCAACAGGCCCACCAGGTGCAGCCCCCAGGCTCCCAGAAACCACAAAAGTGATTCAAACAGGCCCGGCCCTCTGGGCGGTCTCCGAGGGAACGATTTGGTTCCGGATAAGTCCGGTTCAATGTGAGAAGGTATCTTTCCCCGTGAGGTATCTACAGAATGTTTACTCGATCGCACATCGCCCTCCCAAACGCGATTGACTACACAACGCCGCTGCTGAACGCGCCAACCCTGAATGCAAGTTCCGGCAATCAGGTTCCGACAACAGGAAAACGCTCGTGTAATCAATAGGCGTTCCAAACGAAATGCCCGCGACCATGTCCGAAAGGACTGAAAGAATAAAGCTTGAACAACTTGCCAACCCGAACGGAGAGATCACTTCCCATACTACCAACGGTTAAAGTTTACGAACGGTGCGAAAACTTTTGAAAATCCCATTTTAGTTACGGCGATCAGAACGGACCAGCCGTACCGAGATACTACCTTTCCTCCCAGGATGACTGTCACATATTGTAAGCCCGAATGGGCCTTGAAATCCAGTATAATTTCTGACACCCGGCAAAATGGCTCCGGTTCTGTTACTGTTGAAAAACGTGATCGACTTCAAATATAGTCCAACCATGAGAGTCATGAGCTACAATATCCACAAGGGAATCGGCGGTAGAGATCGCCGGTATAAGCTGCAGCGAATTATCGATGTTATCGAACGGGAAAACCCGGACATCATCTGTCTGCAGGAAGTTGATCATCATGTCAAACGCTCCCGATTCGATCATCAACCCAATCTGCTGCAGAAATATTTCAAATACCCGGCGGCCGATTTCCAATGGAATCACAAAATCAAGTCGGGGGGATATGGAAATTACATTCTTTCACGGTTCCCCTTTCAATCGGTATCGCATGTCTGCCTGAAACTGATTCATCGAAAAAAACGGGGGGCGCAAATTGCGGTCATCGATTCTCCCGAGGGGGAATTTCTGCTTGTCAACTGGCATTTGGGACTGGCAGAGAAGCAGCGCTACAATCAGGTTGAACACCTTTTCTCGCAGAAACAATTTCGACAAAAGGAAGACTTGCCAACGATGATTGTGGGCGATTTCAACGACTGGCGAAATCAGTTAGGCAAAACGCAATTTGAACCGCGAGGCTTTACCCAAATTACCAGGCCTCCTTCACGATTTCGCTCTTTTCCGGCCTATATGCCTCTCGGGTCTCTTGATAAGGCTTTTGTGAAGGGAAATTTCGAAATCAGCCGAGCCCGGATCGTCCGCAATCCGCTCACACACGTCGCCTCCGATCATCTGCCTCTCGTGGTCGATTTTCACTTGAAAACACCCGGATGAACAGCAGTCCTCTTATGTCTCCCTTCCTGTCAATCTTTTCAGCTTTTTCATTCCTGTCTATTCTTCCCACTTTCCCCGCTTTGATGAAATGGTGTTTTTTTCAAAATTTTTGTAAAAAGTTTCCCCGAACATGTCCCCTGAGTATTTTTTTCTTCGCTTTGTGTGCAGCGGGCCTGGGGTATCAGGACAATATTCAATGGGCTGAAAGAACTGGAGAGAAAAAGATGAGAACTGCATTTCTTTGTGCAGCGGCAGTGTTGGGCCTGACGCTGATGGGGACAAATCAGGTTGAAGCCGGACACCGCTGCGGTTACGGCGGCTATGGATACGGTTATGGGGGTTACGGTTATGGCAGTTATTACGGTGGCTATTACAACAGCTATCCAAGGTGGCACAATACGAGCCATTATGACTATTACGCTCCATCCTTCCGACCACATTACCATCATTACCACTATGTGCCTGGCCACTATCATTTTCACCCATCAGGACACTGGGATTTCTGATTTCGATCTGTACCGACACGATAAAAGCAGGGCGTCCAAGCGGAGCCCTGCTTTTTCTTGGTGCTTCCAGAAAAGTTTCCCATCAATCAAGACAAAATTGACGATTTTTACTAAAGCGATGTCCCCTAAGCATCAACCTCTTCGCTTTGTTTACTGGCGAGTGTAAGAAACACTTTCACATTTCAATCCTTTCAGGACAGGAGAGCAAAATGAAAACAGCATTTCTTTGTGTCGCGGCGGTACTTGGAGTGGCGTTGATCGGAGTGAATCAGGCTGATGCGGGTAGATATCACCTCGGCGGTTACTATGGTCACGGTTACTACGGCCACGGTTACGGGCTCAGCCTGGACTATGGACATGGCTCCTACGGTCATGGTGGTTATGGTCATGGTTACTATGGTCACGGCGGATACGGTCACGGCGGTTATGGTCATGGCTACTATGGTCATGGCTACTATGGTCACGGCGGTTATGGACATGGGTACTTCGGTCACGGTTATGGGCATCACTAAGATGCAAACAGGGGAGAGTTTCCTTGAAAAATTGAGATTCAATAGCCCAGCCTGCATCTTTTGCAGTGCTGGGTTATTGACTAACGGAGCGAGAGCCGTGCGGACTGCCGGTAATTCTGCGTCCAGCAGGAAGCGGGCGGGCAGCAACTTGTTGGTGCTGTTGATGGACGATTTTCACCAGTTTCTGATAAAGCGAAAAACTGTCCGGATAGACCCAGAAGGTGATCGTGTCGTTATGGGCGATACGCTGTAATTCCGACCGAAACAGAGAATTCCTTTTTAATGCCTGCTCGGCTGTTTCCCGAAATTCGTCACTCACGGGCAACAACTCCCATTTATCCAGACCGATCATGACACGACTCGCCCCAAACGTCAGCTCATCAGAAAGAGAACGCTTTTGCCTCGATGCCTGAAACTTCATGCGATAGCCCGCGATCGGCCCGATCATTCCTTCATAGACATCGTACCTGGCAATCCAGTTGACTTTCTGTCGGATTCTGGTTCGCATTTGATCCATGAATTCATCGAGCGGAATATAACTGACACGACCGCCCCGTAATTCGAAGTGCCATTCCTGCCCTTCAACCAGATGGCTGACCGGCAAGATGGAATGTTCAATTGCCTCACCCGGCTTTTGATTCCGCTGCACCTCTACCAGTTGCTGATTCAGATTTGCGATCCTGTGGATCATTTCTGCCTCAATGTCCTGCTCTTTATTCTGCTCTGCCTTGCTCTGCTCCCGTGAACGCTGTAAAGATGCAACTTCAGCCTCTGCCTGCAATACCATCTTTTGCAGTTGTGCCGATGCTTTTTCCAACTCTGCCTGCTCCTGTTGAAGCCGACTCAAAAGTTTTTTTTCCGCCTGAAGCTCTCTGCGTGCTGTCCTGTTCTGCTCGATCAGTCGATCGTCCCGTTTCTCCCGAAATGACTGCTGCTCTCCCAGGGAAATGTCAAATTCGATCAACGGTTCCTGGGGTGGCGATTCAACCGGATCAGATTCAACCGGATCAGGTTTGGTCGAGACCGGTGTGGGCAATTCAATGGAAACCGGCTCAACGGCCACAACTGATTTCACGGAATTTTCATGCGCAACCGGGGCATTGCTGACACGCACCCCGGCAATGACAATCAGGATGATCAAAATCCCGACGATATTGGCAATAATATCGAGAAAGGAATCGGATCCCGATTCAAGCGATTCAGATTGTCTTCGCGATCTGGACATAAGGTTTTCAAATGAATGGAATCAGGAGCGCTTTCCAGCCTGACCGATCCCGTTTTCAAAAGATGATTCAATTATTGCCGGGCCTTTGTGAGGCAGGCACAGAAAAAGTCTGTCTGATGTTTCGATGATTTGAGGTAACATGTTACTTCACTTCAAAGAGATTGTTCGCATCCGCTTTTCCCATTTGAAAACTGGTTTCTGTTCGCAGTTTCAGCTCTTTTGCAACAGCCTCCAGTCGGAAGGCAATCTGGTTTCCTCCCGGTGAAACAACAAACCGGAAACCGGGTACCCAGCGGAAACCACGGGGCGGAGACGGCCAATCCGACATTTCACGTTCCAGCGAATTCAAAAACTTGCGTTGGGTTTCGATCTGCGATTCCGAAGTGGAAATGGATACTGGCTTCTGCTTTCCTACCTGTAGCATGGCTGAATCGATTTTTACGATAAGCTGCTTCTCCAGACTGATCAGTGAATCGGGAGTGCCCTGTTTGAGATGTTCTGCCCGCGAAGAAAGCGAATTCAATTGCGGAAAGAGGTTCGGATTCCCCATCCCTTGGGACCGGGTAAGCAATTGTTCCAACTGTTCCTGAGGCGTTCCCGTGGTGGAAACCGGTTGGTTCTGCGAACTGGTCTCTGATTCCGAAGAATCCCATTGCCCCTTCGAGAGTGATGATTGCCTTGATGGTGAATATCGCGATCCGTTTCGGGCAAGTCCTCTCGCAACCGAAGGTTCCCGTTGCTTCCTGTTGGCGTTTGACCTGTGTGTTCCAGACGGTTTGACGCCTTCTTTCCGTTTTCCCGGAGAATCATTTCCATCGGTTTCCTGAATTTGCCCGCCGGCAGGGTTGAAGCGTTGTGCCGACCTCCCGGGATGAAGACTGTTGCCACGCGACAATTTGCCCGAGTTTTCCAAAGATTCCCCCTCTCCCGGAAATCGTCCATTTCCGGCCAGATGAAAACCGCCAAACTGTTGCTGCCGGGATGATTCTTTTGCTTCAGCAATCGCCTGTTCCAAAACCTTTTTTGCCTGCGGATCAGTCTGATCGAAATAGAATTCCTGCTTTTGTCCGACAAGTTCGTAACCAAACGTGATCCCCTGAACTCCCAGTATCCGCCCGGAGGTATAAAATTCTTCAATGCCATCCGGTCGGACAATCAGCAACACATAGGGAAGCTCCTGCGAATCGTTTTTTTGCTGACGATATCGATTCAACGCTCGTACTGCAGAGCCAAGCGGATGCGATTGAGGAGGAAATCGTTCGAGGTCTTTCGCGGTCATTTTCACCTGTTCGGGCTGAAAGATAATGTTTCCCGCGCTGCACTCGATGAAAATCGGTTTTCGCCGAATACCTGTTTCTCCATCGTACGTGACAATCCGCAACTTGCCGAGAATCTCGGAGGCGATTTTTTTCTGTTCCGCCAACTCGCGCTCTTTTTGCGCAAGCTCCTGTTGAAGTTTGCGCAAACGCTTCGATTTCTCCATTGAGGAACGCTGATCCGTCAGAACCGTCTTTTCCAGTTCCTGTTTCTGTTTGGAAAGAGAAACGAAACGGGCCTGCAGGTTCTGTTTTTTTTCCCGTTCCTTTTCAAGACGCTCACCCAGTTCCGCAATTTGCAGTCGAATCAGCTTCTGCTGCAACCTGTTTTTTTTGAGTTCTTCCCGTTGCTGTTCCAGCAGACGCATCCGGTCGCGATCCCCATCTTTCTGTTCATCGAATAGCACCGCATCCGGAAGAATCTGCTGCGGAATTTCCGGCTCGGGCAATACCGCCGGGGCGTGATTTTCAGGAATTTCCATCTGGGCAATACGAATGGCCGGTTCAAGCGATTCAGGTGTGACTACCAACTCAACCTTTTCGCCTGAAGGAGGTGACATCGCCTGGGAACGTACCTGTTTGGTGATGATCAGCAAAAGCAGAATCAACGCGCCCATCGCACAGACCAACACTGCCAAAAATGGGAACAGTGAGACTGACAGTTCAGATTGTGAACGACGGCGGGACATGAATTCAATTCAATAATTTACATGACAGACAGATAGTTGCATTTGCTGAAAGGGACTCTGTTATCCGTATCACAGGACTAAACCGGTGCGTCGGAACAGAACCGGTTTTTCT
This sequence comes from Planctomycetaceae bacterium, assembly GCA_027000105.1. Classification (GTDB taxonomy): domain Bacteria; phylum Planctomycetota; class Planctomycetia; order Planctomycetales; family Planctomycetaceae; genus Rubinisphaera. The sequence continues at coordinate 14,723 of JALTOP010000148.1, forward strand.
CAGGCAGCACGATTTTGCACATTGACTTTGGCGTTAAGCAATTGGATCGCTGCAGTCAGTGAATTCAACGTTTGATCCAGAGTTGAGGTGATCTGGCTCGCATCGAGTGATGCGTGTAGTTGCTGTTGAAGTTCGGTCAACTGTTGCTGTTTATCAACCAGATTGACAATCAGGGAGGTATGTTCGCGCAGATGCTCGGTCTGCCTGCTGATTCCTTCTCTCACATCGCTTAAAGAATGATTCCAGTTTTCAATCGCCGTCTCCAGTTTCGTTCCCAAGGCAAGCGAAAGCTGCTGTTCTTCTTTTCGCAATTCCATTAAATGCGATTGGTGTGATTCGAGCGTTCCCCGCACACCTGACTGGAGCGTCTCGATAAAATGATGATGCTCACGGTCGATCGATTCGAGCATGCGCTGTTGGAGATCATCCAGACGGGCCTTCCACAGTTCACCTGCCTGTTCGATAACCTGCTGTGATGCCTCGACAAGATTTTGAGCGAGCGTCTCCTGTTGATCGAGGAAATTCCGCTCGCTATCTGCCTGCAACAGAAAACAGAGACGGCTATCAAGCTGCTGATCGACATTATTGAGGATTTCTTCCTGTCTGTTTCTGATCAGGTAGGTCGTAAAGACCAGACCCAGTGAAAGTGTGAGGGAGAGGGCGGTCGTATCAAACGCAACAGCCAGCCCGCCGGTTACTTCAGGCAGGGATTGATCGAGTTGATCGGGGGTGACATTGGCAATGGCGAGGGTGATTCCCATCACCGTTCCCAGAAAACCGAGAATCGGCACCGCCCAACTGACCGTATTCACAAAGCCAAGTTTGCGTTGGGCCAAGTCGTGTTCCAGATCGGAAAAATGACGGAGATGCTCCTCCAACTTTTCACCCGAAGGCCGCTGGGAAACATAAACCAACCCTTCCCGCAATCTGCGACCTGCAATGGAATCCCGAATCGACTGTCTCGCCTGGCTCAAATAATCCTGTAGCAGCTCAACCTTGCCACGAGGCCCCGATTCTGGATTTTCCGATACGGATTGAAGAACTGCATCAAAGTGGCTGACAGCACTGTTCTCGCCTGATAATTCGATCCAGCGGAGAACCAGCGTTGCCATCCCGAGAAAGAACAGTCCCATGGTGACGTATTCCAGCGGATGGCTGGTGCAGTATCGAACCAGCAATTCCCGCTGAAAGGGAAAATAGGGAAGCGAGGCATAAAACAGGACAGAAGCCAAACCTCCCCATAACAACGGGCTTTTCCACCAATTCCTCAATGGTGAGTGACGGGAAACATGCGAGTGCGAATCTATTTTCTCTGAGTCGGGCATCTGTTTGGCATCCTGCGACAGTCAAAATCCGTTTACGGGTACGTGGTAACCTCCCAATCAATATCGGTAAAGTGAACCTGTTTTCGTGAATCGGAACAGAAAGAAAAGATTGCCCCCGCGACCCAAACACCCCAGCCATCCTATTATGCGGTCTGTCTGCAGGAAATCACGGGCAACTGCAACTCCGACGAGCGTTTTTCCGATTGCGTTCCAAACAAATGAAAGGCGAAAGAACGGATGAAACCGCTTTGTCGCATCTTTGCTATTTTCCCTGTTCTGTTCCTTTTCCCTCTCTGCGTGAGAAACTATCTCATCAATCTGGCGGCTCTTTTTGACCTGTCAGACTGTGCTGCGTCCGTCGGTAGTTCAGATTTTCCCCAACTCGTATGAAAAATCCCCTGACGCGATTGCGCAGCATTTCGGTAACAAGAGTCTGCTTCGCCCGCACTAATTGGCCTGCATCAGGTAGGTGAGCAGGTCTGTCATGGCCTCGACATCAATTTCTTTTTCGAGTCCTTCCGGCATCAACGAAAGGCCGCTGCTTCTCATTTCTTCAATATCGACTCGGCTCACAACAGAGGTTTTCCCCTCGGCTCGTTTCAGGGTAACCGTTGTCGCGTTTTGGGCAGCCAAAATGCCGGTGTGCGATCGCCCCTGGGTGGTGATGATCAGATAGCTCAAATAATCGGGAGTCACCTCACGATTGGGGTCGAGGACGTTGATCAGGATCGCTTCTTTACCACGGTTCTTGAAGGTTGCCAGGTTCGGGCCGATTTCTTCCCCTTTTCCTTCGAGTTTATGGCAGGCCGCACAGTTCTTGAGGAAGATTTTGCGCCCGGCTTCCACATTCCCCTGTTTTTGAATCGCGGCGGCATATTTTTTGACGATGCTTGCTCGCGGCGTTTTATTCATCTGCGAAACCAGTTGATCCGCCAGTTTTTTCACGGCATTGTTGGGGGAACTTTGCAGCAGTTTCAAACGGATACTGTTCAAGTCGGATTTCGGAATATCTCCCCTGGATACAGCGGTCAGAAAACTGATTGCCCACTCCGGCTTACTGAGCAGAATCTCCTGTGATTCCCGTCGTAAATGCGGACTGAGTGAGTCCCATTGTTCGATCAAAATCGCATCGAGTTTGCAATCGGGAATTGAGGAAAGCGTTTCCAACGCAGCCGTTTGAATTTCGGGTGATTCCTGATTGTTGAGCAAACCGAACAGCAACTCCTGATCCCCTTTTTCCGGTGCAACACTGAGCGTCTGGATGGCTGAGATGCGCAGATTCTGTTTCAGGGATCGGTCGACGGCCTGTTGGCGGGATTTCGCCATCAGGTCGTCAAGCATTTTCTTCAATTCATCGGACTGCCCGGAAATGTTTTTCTCGGAAGATCCTTTTGAAGCAGACAGATTCGTCAGATAGAACTGGAACATTTTCTGCCTGGCCGGTTCTGTCAAAGCGTTTTTCGTGGTCAATAACCGGATCATCTGAGCCAGATCGTTCTGATGTCCCCTGCGAGCAAGAATTTCGATCATGCTGTTAAACAGTGTCGTTGCTCCAGAGTGTTTGACAAAGGCTTCATCCTGTGCCAGCGAATTGAGTAGCTGTCCCAATTCCTGATCGGTCGAACTGAGTAGTGCAAAGCGAATCCACCTATCTTGCGAATCGGTTTTGAACAGTTTCAGAAGCAGTGGAGATCGCACGGCGACGGGAAATTCGCCCAGCGAAAACGCAAGTTGATATCTGACGAGAATCGAATCATCATCGACAAGTTTGGCCAGTTGAGAACGAATGGCGGAGTTATCCGGGAACTGTTCTGCAAGTTTGAGAGCGTGAACGCGCATCATCGGGTGATCGTCCTGCAAGCGCTGGGCGACGATATCCGCAGTGAGCAAGTTCATGCCCGCGAGCACGTACATCGCATGCAAACGGCCGAGCGGTTCCTTTACTTTGGTTGCCTGAATCAACAGGGGCAAAATGGAGTGATCCTGTCTTTCATACAGAACCCGGCTGGCGGTTTCGCGATGCCAGGAATTGGGATGTTTGAGCAAGGCAACCAGTTCGGCTGAACTCATTTGACTCATTTTGGGAGCTGGTCGCTGCTTGAAACCGTCCGGAACAACACGATAAAGACGACCGCGATCCCGTCCGCTGGTCAAGTCGAGATGTTTTTTGATCATCGGAGGCAAACTCCACGGATGCTCGATCACTTCACGGTACATATCGAGAATATAAAGAGTTCCATCCGGAGCGTTGGCGTATTGTACGGGGCGGAACCAGATATCGGAGGAAGCAACGAATTCGGAATTTTTATCGATTCGCGTTCCGGTCAACAGCACGCCGTTCGGGATCAAGCGTTTGCGGTGAACCAGGTTGCTGCCCACATCACCCGAAAAAGCGAGTCCTTTGGAATCGGCCGGGTAGGCATCTCCGCGGTAAATAACGGCTCCTGTCGAACCGGTAAAGTATCCAGCCGGTCGACCACCGCCTTCGACAACTCCTTTGACCTGCTTGGAAGCTCGCAGGCGGGTGCGCACAATTCGCCATGGTTCAACGGGAGAAATGCGGTACACGGGAGCCTGACCGCCATCATCCGCGATGCTTACTCTTGAGGGAGGTGATTTCAGATACGGGTTTCGGGCTGCGTATTTATCATCGTAGGTGATCATCTGCAGGTGATCGCTGTTGGAGCAGACGAACTTCCTGCCCCAGTCATCGAAGGACATTCCATGTTGGGCGCCACCACTTTCCGGCCGGATATCCAACGTATTCGGATTGAACGAAAAATCCCGTCCGCGATATTCAACCGCTTCACTGACCGGTTGTTCCGGACGCCTGATTTTCCCGCCATTGGTGCTGGTTGCCCCGTGAATTCGGCTATCCAGTCCCCAACGGAAGCTGTTGAGCATCCCTTGCACATTTCTTCTGCCGAAACCGGTGAATACGATTTTTTTGATATCAGCTTTGTCATCGCCGTCGGTATCTTTGAAGTAGTAAATATGCGGAGCGGCTCCGACGAAAATACCGCCGTCGTAACAGATGACCGCGGTCGGCCACGACAATTTATCGACAAAGACGGTGCTTTTGTCGAACTTCCCGTCACCATCGGTATCGTCGAGCAGGCGAATTTGCCCAAGCATCGCCTTGTCCTGTTCCGAATAGTCACGCATTTCGACAACATACAGGCGACCGTCCAGATTGAACGACATCGCAACCGGATCGGTCAACAACGGTTCTGCGGCTGTCTGTTCAATTCTGTAACCGGGGGCCACTCGAAAAGTTTTGAGGGCATCTTCCGGTTCAGTCACCGGAATACGGGGCAATTCCGCGCTGTAATCGAGATCGCCATTGGCTGGCTTGAAGTTGAGCGCCTTATCGATAAATCGATAAGCGGCCAGGCGGTCTTCCGTTGGAAAATCATGCGCACACAGTGGATAGCGAACCTGCAAATTGTCTTCCGCCTTGTACAACCTGAAGATTTTCATCGCTTCGGGAATCGCCTTTTTGACTCCCTTGACTTCAAAGTTGGAATCATTGACAGGAGAGACTGAAAGGAACGCCCGCGGTGCCAGTGTCGCAATCAATTCCGGAAAATCGAACGGCACCAGATCCGGATTCAATTTGTAAACATCCCGCAAGCGGGGCATGTAGCGATCACTTGTCCAACCGGCGATTTTTCCGTGATAGTAATCGTGGAACGGCGTCCAACCGCAACTGGAAACGATCGCTTTGACACGTTCATCAAATACGCCCAGAAAGATCGCGTTATGCCCGCCGAGTGAATGACCGATGGTTGCAATCCGTGCCGGATCGACTTCAGGCAGCGATTGCAGAAAATCGACACAACGCATGTGATTGAAGATCCCCTTCATCGAACCGGAAACATAGCGATCTTTGGAAAAATCGTAATTTTTGTAATCCCCAAAAGAGGGGTAATCGGGGCAGATGACCACATAACCCCGCTTGGCCAATTCCAAACCGTATTGACGATTCAATCGCGGGCCTTCCCCGGCGACAATTCGTTTTCCCAACGCACCTGTCGGATGCAGCGCGACAACGCCGGGAACTTTCTCCCCCTTTTTCAGTGTCGTGGGAAGATAAAGATCAACGGGCAAACGGTCTCCCTTTTCAGCGACAAATGTCAATGTTTTGCGAACGTAACCGTCACCGTTTTTAGTTTCAGTAACTTGCACATCGAAAGCAGGCAAGTTGTCGCGCGAAGGAAGTGCCCCCATCACTTTTTGCACGTTTTGGAGAATCTGCCTCTTGCGTTTCTGCCAGGTTTCGAGATTGTCGATCGGAACTGTTTTCCCGTTTTCATCCTGGTAGAAACCGAGTTGCCGATGATCGTTCGGATCGACGTTCGAGGAAGATTTCGGTTGCCCCCAAAGAGCCTGCGTACACAGCACGAGAGAAAACAGGGCCAGGGCAGTGAAGGCGATAATCGGAGAGAATGATTTCATGATAACAGTCTCGTCTTGTGAATGACAAAGGAGGGATAAAATATCCTGAGCGAGGCAGGCAACATACCGCAATTCTTACCCATTTGTTGCTGATTTGCAATCTGACCGGCCCATGATAGAGTGAATTTTCGAAGTCCTTGCAGGGCGTGATAAAAGGATATCATCAGCGACAAGCCACCATTTTCAATTTGACGTTGCCGACTCGATGCTTTACGCTTACCTTAAGCTCAAGCGGGGCAGGTGCCGGCAGGAGGGGAAGCAGACCAACTGTTGGTTCGTTCGTTACAGAATTGGTGTTGTTGCAGAACAGGGTTCCCAGTCTGTTTTCACAAGCCCCGCTGTAATGTTGCTTCTCGTGTTCAATACGCCCTTTTCGAGGATTGCTGCGGCGATACGTCTAAATTTGAAGAATCCTTTTCGCCGGGAATGTCCCGATAGATGAATTGGGAGAGAGTTTGATGCGTTGTTTGATTTCGCTTTGCCTGAGTGTTGCAGTCGTACTTTCCGTATTTTCCTCTCCTGCTGATGCGGCTGGTAAAAGTGGATCAGTCAAGCTTGCGAGTTTCGCAATTGATGCTTCTCCCCCCATTGGCAGTCCGCTGGCTTACGATCCGGTAAAGGGAATTCAGACACCACTCAGTTTCAAAGGGGTTGTGTTGACCGGATGCGGCAAACCGATCGTTCTTTGTGCAGTTGATTGGATCGGGATCGGCAATGAAGGGCAGACGGTTTTCAAGGAACGGATCGCCCAAGCGGCGGGAACGACTTCTCATCGTGTGGTCGTGCATACGCTGCATCAACACGATGCCCCCCGATGTGATTTTTCTGCAGAAAAATTGATGAGCCTGCACGGGGCTTCCGGCGTCGGTTTTGATCCCGCTTTCATGCGGCAGGTTGTTGAGCGGGCAGCCAACGCGGTTGCGGAGGCGATGAAGAGAACGGAACCGGTCACTCAAATTGGCCTTGGTTCCGGCAAGGTGGAAAAGGTTGCTTCCAATCGCAGAATCCTCGGTCCGGATGGCAAAGTACAATACACACGCTGGACGGCGACACGCGATCCGAAAATTCGAGCCTTCCCTGTTGGAACAATCGATCCGAATCTGAAGCTGATTGCTTTTTACAATCAGGAGAAGCCGCTGGCGGTGCTCACTTTTTATGCCACGCATCCGCAAAGTTATTATCGAACCGGTCTGGCGAATCCCGATTTTCCTGGCATGGCCAGAAACGCCCGAGAAAAAAAGACAGGAGTTCCGCACATTCATTTCAACGGGGCAGGTGGAAATATTGGTGCGGGCAAGTGGAATGATGGCTCTCATGAAAACCGGCAAGTTCTCGCCGACCGTGTTGAAGCGGGGATGAAACGGGCCTGGGAGCATCAAAAAATATACCCGGTTACTGCGGCTGATTTCAAATGGGAAACCGAACCGGTCTGTCTGCCTGTCGCGAGCCATCTGGATGAAGAGAAATTGCTCGCCAAATTGAAGGACAAGACCGTCAAGGCTTCTGACCGCTTCTATGC